>NZ_DFRG01000160.1:950-1697 GCF_002378135.1 Thioclava sp. UBA3469 | reverse complement strand
GGCTTCGCGCTGTTCTATCTGCGCTCGGTCGCGGCCAAGGTGCCCTATATCGACAAGGTTACCGGCAAGAAGATGGAGCCGGTGAAGACCTCGCAGATCTACTGGGGCGCTATCCCCTTCGTGTTCATCCAGGTTGCGATGATTGCCATCGTGATCGCCTTCCCGGCCATGGTGATGCACTACAAGGGGCCGCAGGTGGATCTGAAGGATGTCGAGATCAAGCTGCCGCAGATGCCGGGCATGGGCGATGGGGGCGGCCTCGGTGGCCTGCCGTCGCTGGCGCCTCTGGGTGGCTCGACCTCTGGCGGGTCGAGCTCGGGAAGCGCGGCTCCGGGCGGGCTGCCTCCGCTTCCCACACCGGGCAGCAACTGATCGACCGGAAAATGAAAGATCGGGGCGGCCTTCAGGGGCCGCCCCTTTTTTATAGAGAGAGAGTGGAGGGCGAGGGATGCGGTATCCTCTTTTCGTGATCGTCGGGGTTTCGTTGCTTGCGCTGGCGGGCTGCGGCGAGACCAAGGAACAGCGCGCGGCGACGGGCGGCGTGGCCGGTCTCGTGGTGGCGGGACCTGTCGGAGCTGTCGTCGGGGCCGGGCTGGGCGTCGTGACCCGCAAGAATTGACGGCCAGCTAATCGCGGTACTTGGGAACCGCGGCGGGCGTTTCGGCGTCTTGTCCTTGAGGAAGCCGCGCATTGTGGCTGCTATCGAAAGGACGAGAAGATGCGAATTGCGACGATCTTGATGGCGGG
>NZ_DFRG01000160.1:0-607 GCF_002378135.1 Thioclava sp. UBA3469 | reverse complement strand
TCGCTCGCGGCATGTGGTGACAACGCGACCGAACGTGCAGCCACCGGCGGTGTCGGCGGCCTCGTGGTTGCAGGTCCGGTTGGCGCCGTGGCGGGTGCCACGGTTGGCGCCGCCACGACGAAGTAAGATTTGTAACCAGACCAATAGAAAAGGCCCCGGGGCGCGAACCCCGGGGCCTTCTCAATTCACGCTAGACGCGGCTCAGAGCTTGAGGTTGCCCGCAGCCTGCTGGCGCATCATGAAGTAGTCAGAGTTGAACTCCGACAGCTGCCACCAGCCATAGGCGTCGTTGCGGAAGCCGAACTGGCTGTCGTAGATCTTCTTGAACGCTGCGTTCGAGCTGTTGATCTCGGCATAGACCTCGTTCGCCGCGTTGAAGCAGGCTTCCAGGATTTCCTGGCTGAACGGACGCAGCTGCGCGCCTTGGCCCAGCAGCTTCTTCAGCGCGCTCGGGTTCTTGTAGTCATAGGACGCCATCATGTCCGAGTTCGCCGCCTGCGTCGCCGCCGTCAGCGCGACCTTGTAGGCCTCGGGCAGTTGCTCATAGGCGTTCTTGTTGAACATGGCGTGCAGACAGGCGCCGCCTTCCCACCAGCCGGGGTAGTAG
>NZ_DFRG01000055.1:0-12035 GCF_002378135.1 Thioclava sp. UBA3469 | reverse complement strand
CGCGATCCTGCACACGCTCTACGGTCAGTCGCTGAAGAACAACGCGGAGTTCTACATCGAATATTTCGCAATCGACCTGATCATGTCCGATGACGGGCAGTGTCAGGGCGTCGTCTGCTGGAAGCTCGACGACGGCACGATGCACGTCTTCAACGCGAAGATGGTTGTGCTGGCGACCGGCGGTTACGGCCGCGCCTATTTCTCGGCCACCTCGGCCCATACCTGCACCGGCGACGGTGGCGGCATGGTCGCGCGGGCCGGTCTCGCACTGCAGGACATGGAATTCGTGCAGTTCCACCCGACCGGCATCTACGGTTCGGGCTGCCTGATCACCGAGGGCGCACGCGGCGAGGGTGGTTACCTGACCAACTCCGAAGGCGAGCGCTTCATGGAGCGTTACGCGCCGACCTATAAGGATCTGGCGTCGCGCGACGTGGTGTCTCGCTGCATGACGATGGAGATCCGCGAAGGCCGCGGTGTGGGCGAGCACAAGGACCACATCTTCCTGAACCTCAGCCACCTTCCGCCGGAAGCCCTGGCCGAGCGTCTGCCGGGCATCTCGGAATCGGCGAAAATCTTCGCCGGTGTCGACGTCACGAAAGAGCCGATCCCGGTTCTGCCGACCGTTCACTACAACATGGGCGGCATTCCGACGAACTACCACGGCGAGGTCATCAACCCGAAAGAGGGCGACCCCGATGCGATCGTGCCCGGCCTGATGGCCGTGGGCGAGGCGGGCTCGGCGTCTGTGCACGGTGCGAACCGTCTGGGCTCCAACTCGCTGATCGACCTCGTGGTCTTCGGCCGTGCCGCTGCGATCCGCGCTGGCAAGGTCGTCGACGCGGATGCGTCCAACCCGGTGATCCCGAAAGCCAAGATCGATGCGATCTTCGAGCGCTTCGACAAGGTGCGCTACGCCGATGGCGGCACGCCGACTGCCGAGCTGCGCGACGAGATGCAGCGCACGATGCAGGCGGATGCGGCGGTGTTCCGCACCGACAAGACGCTGGCCGAGGGTGTCGAGAAGATGAAGGCGGTCGCCGCCAAGCTCGACGATCTCAAGGTCACCGACCGCTCGCTGATCTGGAACTCGGACCTGATGGAAACGCTGGAACTCGAGAACCTGATGCCGAACGCGCTGGCGACCATCGTCGGGGCCGAGGCGCGCAAGGAAAGCCGCGGGGCGCACGCCCACGAGGACTATCCCGATCGCGACGACACCGAATGGCGCAAGCACTCGATCATGCATGTGGAAGGCGCGAATGTCGATCTGACCTTCCGCCCGGTCCACATGGACCCGCTGACCCCCGAGGATCAGGGCGGGATCGAGATCAAGAAGATCGCGCCGAAGAAGCGGGTCTACTGATGCGTCACGCACCGGCATATGGGCTTCTCGCGGCAGGGCTTGGCCTTGCCGCCTGCGGCCCTATTCCGGTCGAGCAGGCAGAGCGCCAATGCTACGCCCAGTTCGCACCCAAACCGCCCATCTCGGGCGAGGCGGGCATGGGGGTAACCAATGACGGCTTCCGCTCGAACATGAAGGTCGAGCTCAATGTCGGGGCCTATGTGCAGGGCGATCCTTCTGCGGCCTACGACTCCTGCGTTTTCAGAAAATCCGGCCGAATGCCCACGCGGCCGCTCTATTCGTACTGACGGAAAGGGGACCAACCATGGTTCAGTTCACGCTTCCGAAGAATTCCAAGATCCGCGTCGGCAAGACCTGGCCGAAGCCGGATGGCAAGAATATCCGCAAGTTCCAGATCTATCGCTGGGACCCGGATACCGGGGAGAACCCGCGTCTCGACACTTATTTCATTGATATGGATAAGTGCGGGCCGATGGTTCTCGACGCGCTCTTGAAGATCAAGAACGAGATCGACCCGACGCTGACCTTCCGCCGCTCCTGCCGCGAAGGCATCTGTGGCTCCTGCGCGATGAACATCGACGGGATCAACACGCTGGCCTGTATCTACGGCCTCGACGAGGTCAAGGGCGACGTGAAGATCTACCCGCTGCCGCACATGCCGGTGGTGAAAGACCTTATCCCCGACCTGACCATGTTCTACGCGCAGCACGCGTCGATCATGCCGTGGCTCGAGACCAAGACGAACCGTCCCGAGAAGGAATGGCGTCAGTCGATCGAGGACCGCAAGAAGCTCGACGGTCTGTATGAGTGCGTCATGTGCGCCTCCTGCTCGACTTCGTGCCCGAGCTACTGGTGGAACGGCGACAAGTATCTCGGCCCGGCAGCGCTGCTGCACGCCTATCGCTGGATCATCGATAGCCGCGACGAAGCGACGGCTGAGCGTCTCGATCAGCTCGAAGACCCCTTCAAGCTCTATCGTTGCCACACGATCATGAACTGCACCAAGACCTGCCCGAAAGGTCTGAACCCGGCGAAAGCGATCGCCGAGATCAAGCGGATGCAGGTCAACCGGGTCGTCTGATCCAATGCATATTTTGGGGTGATCCTATGGTTCACCCTCAACGATTTGTGGAAGGGGCGGCACGAGCCGCCCTTTTTGCTGCGTTGCGGCAAATGCATATCGCGCATGCAGCATTTTGGGTTTGAATCCGCGGAAAAATCCCTAAATCGGGTGGCAGGGAGGAACTCGAAACGTGACTGGAGAGAGTTCCATGGTCGACATCGTCAAATTCCCCAAAGGGGCGCAACCGATCCAGGTGGCCGAAGAGCATCTGGCTTACTACACCCCTGAGAAGTCCACGCCCGTATTCATCCCGACTGCGAAGACCGAAAATACCGACGGTCTCGAAGCGGTCGAGCTGATGTACGAGTATTACACCGCGGCTTGAGCGGTGACCTCCCGAATAGTTCTGTCGTGACTGCCCCGGCTTCGGTCGGGGTTTTTCTTTGCGCCTTTCGCTCTTGGTCGGGGCAGGGCAGAGTGGCCGCGACAAGGAGGGAGCCCCATGCATCCGACGCCCGAGCACGCCGCACCCGAAGACGCCGAAGCCCGCCGCGATATCGCGCCGGTGATCTGTTACCCGACCGACGCGCTGCCCGCGCCGGATCTGTCCGCCTATCGCGCCGCGCGTGAGGGCTGGGAGAAGATCGCCGATCTGCGCGTGCCCCCGCGCGAGGCGCTGGCTTTCGACGTGCCCGCCGGCCATTTCTTCCGCATCACTTCGGTCGAGGGGCCGCAGGTGGGCGATCTGAACCTGTTCTCTGCGGACCTGTCCGAGCGGTTCTATTCGGGCAAGACGCGCGCGCTATATGGCACGCATCTGAGCCGCGGCGACCGGATGTGGTCGGGCTTTCCGACGATGCGCCCGCTGGCGACGATCACCGAGGATACGCTCGACTGGTACGGCATCGACGCATTCGGCGGCTCGGTCCATGACGTGATCGGGACGCGCTGCGATCCTTACACGCATTGCCTGCTGTCAGATGGCGGCCAATATCACCATTGCTGCCATTCGAACCTGACCCGCGCGCTGGCCGAGGCCCGCGATCTGCCGCTGCGCGAGGCGGAGGCGCTGGTGCATGACGTGCTCAACGTCTTCATGTGCACCGGTTTCACCTGCGACACCGGGCAGTATTTCATGAAGGCGAGCCCGGTGCGGCCCGGCGATTATCTCGAATTCTTCGCAGAGACCGATCTGCTGGGCGTGCTCTCCGCCTGTCCGGGCGGGGATTGCTCGTCCGAACACAGCTCGGACACGGCGGCCTGCTACCCGCTGGGCGTCGAAATCTACCGTCCGAAATCAGCGCCCGAAGGCTGGGCGCCGCCCGCGCCCAACGCCTACGAGCGCAGCCACGGGCTTTAACGGTTCGAGGTCAGCGAGACGAAGACTTCCTCGAGGCCCGGCTGTTCGCTCGCGATGTCGCGAATTTCGACATCGGCTGCGCGCAGCGCATCGAGAATATCCTCCGCCGAGGTCTGCTCGCGCGAGTAGGAAAACGCCATCTGCCCGCCCGGGCGGGTCTCGAGCGTGACGCCTTCGGGAAGCCGAATCTCTTTCGTGACTTCGTTGCGCGGCTCCACCACCAGCGCCTTGCGGTCCATTCGCTTGAGAAGGTTCGGCGTGGTGTCGCGCACGATCAGTTCGCCGTTGTTGATGATCGCGATCTCGTCGCACATTTCCTCGGCTTCCTCGAGGTAGTGCGTGGTCAGAATGATCGTCATGCCCTGCTCGTTGAGCTTGCGGACATTGCGCCAAAGCATCGCGCGCAGCTCGATATCGACGCCTGCGGTCGGCTCGTCCAGCACGAGGATCTGCGGGCGATGCACCAGCGCTTTGGCCAGCAGAAGCCGCCGCTTCATCCCGCCCGAGAGGTTGCGCGCATAGGCCTCGGCCTTGTCCGAAAGGCCGACCAGTTCGAGAATCTCATCGGTCCAGCGCTCGGATTTCGGGACGCCGTAGAGGCCTGCCTGCATCTCCAGCGCCGCGCGCGGCGTGAAGAACGGGTCCATGTTCAATTCCTGCGGCATCACCCCGATCGCGGCGCGCGACTGGCGCGGGTTCACGTCCTGATCGAAACCCCAGATCACGACGCGCCCGTCGGTTTTCTTCACCAGACCCGCAAGAATATTGATCAGCGTCGACTTGCCCGCCCCGTTCGGCCCCAGCAGCCCGAAGATCGAGCCTTCGGGGATCGACAGGTCGAGCCCCTTCAACGCTTCCTTCGGTTCCTGCTTCTTGCCGCCTGCATAGGTCTTGCGCAGCCCGGTAACTTCGATTGCCTGCTGTTCCAACTTGCCCCGCCTTTCGCGATTGCTAGAATGAAGCCCAAATTCAGGGCGCGGTTTTCGTGCCTTATATAGACGGAGCATCCATGACTGCCACCCATTCGCCTAATGCCCCCGAGGCACCCGAGACCGAGGTCGTCACCACCTGGAAGGTCGCCTGCGATGGCGGCGAGGGGGCGTTGGGTCATCCGCGCGTCTGGCTGTCGATCCCGCGTGACACCGGTTTCGTCGAATGCGGCTATTGCGACAAGAAATATGTGATCGATCGCGATCACGCGCATGACGATCACTGAACCACTTTTGCCAGCAGAGCGTGCGGCGCGGGTGAAAGCCAGCGCGGCGCGTCTCGATTTCGAGGATCCGTCGCTGTTTCGCGACGCCTTCGCGCGGCTCTTCGCGGCCCATCCCGAGCTTGATCAGGTGTTGCCCAACAGCGAAGGCGGGCAGCAGCTGAAATATGCCGCGATGATGGAGGTGATCCTCTCCACGCTCGATCCACCCGAAGAGCAGGAGCTGGAACTGCCCGGCCTCGGCCAGATGCATGTGCTGTTCGGCGCCGAGCCGGACTATTACACGTGGCTGTCAGAGGCGGTGATCGCAGGCCTCGCGGCCAAGCTGGGCGATCACTGGACGCCCGAACTGGCCGCCGACTGGGCCGAGTTGTTCAGCTTAGTCTCGGCGCAGATGATGGCCGGGGCCGCGGCGCTGGAAGATCAGCTCTAGGCACCGGTCTGCCTTCCGCGCCTCACTTATCCTTCTTCGCCGCCGCCTTCATCCGTTCGAGCAGCGCAGCCTTCGGGTCTTTCTTCCCGTACGGCGTCTTGTCACTGCCATAGGCGTTGTGCTCGGCATGTTTGGGCGTGTTCTTCGGCGGCCTTGCGCCACCCATTTTGGAATAATCCATCGGTTCGATCCTTTGCGGTTGCCGCTTGAGATGGGGGATTTCAGGGGTTCTGGCAAGAGGGCGCTTCGCTATGAGGGACGCGCCCGAGCCTCGGGTGGGCGCTTTGATCCCTTGGAGCTCCGCTTCCAGCATCCCCGATCCTCTTCCCCTCCGCACCCCCCTGTGGCACAACCGGGGCCAACGCGCGAAGGAGGGCTCTCGCAATGGCATTCGGCAAAGGCTGTCACCTGCATCTTATCGACGGTTCGGCCTTCATTTTCCGCGCCTATCACGCGCTGCCGCCGCTCACGCGCAAGTCCGACGGGCTGCCGATCGGGGCGGTCGCGGGCTTTTGCAATATGCTTTGGAAGTACATCGAAGACGCCAAGGGCTCGGACGCGCCGACCCATGCGGCGGTGATTTTCGACAAGGGCAGCCACACCTTCCGCAACGACCTCTACGATCAATACAAGGCCAATCGCGACGAGATGCCCGAGGAGCTGCGCCCGCAGATCCCGCTGACCCGCGACGCGACCAAGGCCTTCAACATCGCCTGCGAGGAACTGGCGGGCTACGAGGCCGACGACATCATCGCGACGCTGGCCCGTCAGGGCCGCGAGGCGGGCGGCCGCGTGACGATCATCTCCTCGGACAAGGACCTGATGCAGCTCGTCGGCGGCGGGGTCGAGATGTTCGACGCGATGAAGAACCGCGCCATCGGCGTCGAGGAGGTCGAGGCCAAGTTCGGCGTCGGCCCCGAGCGCGTGATCGACGTGCAGGCGCTGGCGGGCGATTCGGTCGACAACATTCCTGGCGCGCCCGGGATCGGCGTGAAGACCGCAGCGCTTCTCATCAACGAATATGGCGATCTGGACACGCTGCTGGAGCGCGCCTCCGAGATCAAGCAACCCAAGCGCCGCGAGACGCTGATCGATAAGGCCGACCAGATTCGCCTCTCGAAACAGCTGGTGACGCTCGACGATCAGACGCCCATCGAATTCACGCTCGACGATCTGGAAATCCGCGAGCCCGATGTGGACACGCTGATGGGCTTCCTCAACGAGATGGAATTCCGCACGCTGACCCGCCGCGTGGCCGAGAAATTCGGTGCCGAGCCGCCGGCCGCGCCCGAGGTCTCTGACGTGCCGGCGACCCATGACAACGCGGCGCCCGAGGTCGAACAGCCGCCCTTCGATCCTGACAGCTATGTCTGCATCCGCGACGCCGAGACGCTGACGCAATGGCTCGATGAGGCCCGCGCGAAAGGCTGGGTTGCGGTCGATACCGAGACGACCTCGCTCAACGAGATGCAGGCCGAACTGGTCGGCGTGTCGCTTGCCATCGAGGCGGGGAAGGCGGCTTATCTGCCGCTCGGCCATAGCAAAGGCGAAGGCGATCTGTTCGGCGGAGCCGAGCGCGCCGAGGGGCAGATGGACCTCAAAGAGGCGCTCGCGCTGCTCAAGCCCGTGCTCGAGGATTCCGCGATCCTCAAGATCGGCCAGAACATGAAGTACGACTTCAAGATCTTCGCCCGCCACGGCATCCGCGTTGCGCCCATCGACGACACGATGCTGATGTCCTACGCGATGTTCTCGGGGCTGCATGGCCATGGGATGGATGCGCTCTCGGATCGCTACCTCAATCACCAGCCGATCCCGATCAAGGAGTTGATCGGCTCTGGCAAGAGTCAGATCACCTTCGACAAGGTCGAGATCGACAAGGCCACCCGCTACGCCGCCGAGGATGCCGATATCACGCTGCGCCTCTGGCAGCAGTTCAAGCCGCGCCTCCATCGCGAACAGGTCACCACCGTCTACGAGACGCTGGAGCGCCCGATGGTCCCGGTGCTCGCCGATATGGAAATGGCCGGCGTGAAGGTCGACGCCTCGGTGCTCTCGCGCATGTCCAATGCCTTCGCACAAAAGATGGCGCAGCTCGAAGACGAGATCGCCGAGATCGCGGGCCAGCCCTTCAATGTCGGCTCGCCGAAACAGCTGGGCGAGATCCTGTTCGACACGATGGGCGTCGAGGGCGGCAAGAAGGGCAAGACCGGAGCCTATGGCACCGGGGCGGACGTGCTCGAAGACGTGACGACGATGGAAGACACCAACCCGCAGGCTGCGAAGCTGGCGGCACGGGTGCTCGACTGGCGGCAGATCTCGAAACTGAAATCGACCTATACGGATGCGCTGCAAACCCATGTGAACCCGGATACGGGCCGCGTTCACACTTCCTATTCCATCGCGGGCGCGAATACCGGGCGTCTGGCTTCGACCGATCCGAACCTGCAGAACATCCCCGTGCGCTCCGAGGAAGGCCGTCGCATCCGCGAGGCGTTTGTCGCGCGCGACGGCTGCAAGATCGTCTCGCTCGACTATAGCCAGATCGAGTTGCGCATTCTCGCCCATGTCGCGGACCTTCCCGAGATGCGCGAAGCCTTCAAGGACGGCCTGGACATTCACGCAGCCACCGCGTCGGAGATGTTCGACGTGCCGCTGGATCAGATGACGCCCGAAATCCGCCGCCAGGCGAAAGCGATCAATTTCGGGGTGATCTACGGGATTTCGGGCTTCGGTCTCGCGCGCAACCTGCGCATCCCGCGGGCCGAGGCGCAGGGCTTCATCGACCGCTATTTCGAGCGTTTCCCCGGTATCCGCAAATACATGGACGACACCGTGGCCTTCGCCAAAGAGCACAAATTCGTCCAGACCCTGTTCGGGCGCAAAATCCACACGCCCGATATCGGCGCGAAGGGACCGTCGGCGGGCTTCGCCAAGCGCGCCGCGATCAACGCGCCGATCCAGGGGGCAGCGGCCGATATCATCCGCCGCGCGATGGTGCGGATGCCCGAGGCGATCGAAGGCATCCCCGCGCGGATGCTGCTACAGGTGCATGACGAATTGATTTTCGAGGTCGAGGAGGCTGCGATCGACGACCTGATCAAGACCGCCCGTGCCACGATGGAAGGCGCGGCGGAACCTGTGATGAAACTCTCGGTGCCGCTGGTCGTCGATGCGGGGCAGGGCGATAGCTGGGCCGCCGCTCACTGAGCCGCGGGCTGACGCACCAACAGATTGGTCACGCGCCGTGCAAACGGCGCGACGATCAGCACCGACGGGTAGGAGAGCATCCAGCTGGACACCCAGCTTGCCACCCACAGCGCCGTGAAGTCTTCCACCATCCCCGTCGCGCGGTAGGTCGCGATACCCGAGACCAGAAACGACATGATCCCCGACAGGATCAGGCTGAAAATGAAATGCGCGTAGCGGGCGGGGATCATCGGGTCTCCTCCTTGGGCCGGAAAGTCAGTCGCTCGCATTTTGGTGATTGGACGTGAGCACGCAACGCACAAACCTGTGTGTTCATTCGCGCAGAGACACCGTCCCGCATTGACCCTGCCGCCCGGCAATGTTGAGACTGCGCATGCCTCCGGCGGGGATATTTGCGCCAAGCCGAAACGCGCGCCTTGCTTTCGGCTTGGTCCAAATATCCCCCGCGGAGCGTCCCAACCGCGCCTCAGGCGCCGAGAACCGAGAAGAGCGCCCATGCCCCACGATCATCACCACCACCACAATCTGGACGATGCCAGTGACAACCGTGTGCTCTGGGCGGTGGTCGTCAATGTCGTGCTTACCTTTGCGCAGGTTTTCGGCGGGGCGATCGCGGGCTCGATGGCGCTGATCGCGGACGGGGTGCATAACTTCTCCGACGCGGCGGCGCTGGTGCTGGCCTTCGGGGCGCGCAAACTGGCCAAGCGCGGGGCGGATGCGGCGATGAGCTTCGGCTGGTCGCGCGCCGAGGTCATCGCGGCTTTCGTCAATTACATCGCGCTGATCCTGATTTCGGTCTGGCTGGTCGTCGAGGCCGTGGGTCGCATGATCCACCCGCCGCAGGTCGATGGCTGGATCGTGGTCTGGCTTGCGACGCTGGCGCTGATCATCGATCTGGCGACGGCCGCGCTGACCTATGCGCTTTCCAAGCACAGCCTGAACATCCGCGCGGCCTTCCTGCACAACCTCGCCGATGCCGGGGCCTCGGTCGCGGTGATCGTCGGCGGTATTGTGATTCTGCTCTACGATTGGCGGCTGGTCGACCCGATCCTGACCATTGGCATCTCGATCTTCATCCTGTGGCATGTCGCGACCGATCTGAAACCGGTGCTGCGCATCCTGATGCTGGGCGCGCCGCCCGAGAAGGATTGCACGGAAGTGCAGGGCGCGCTGGGCGATGTCGAGGGGGTCGCGAGCGTCCACCACGTCCACCTGTGGCAGATCGACGAGAAGCGCGTCTCCGTCGAGGCGCATCTGGTGCTGGACGAGGGGCGGGATTACGCCACGGTCATCGCGCGGGCCAAGGATATGCTGGCGCATCAGTTCGGCATCCACCACGCGACGCTGGAGCCGGAAAGCGCGAGCCTGGGCTGTGCCGATCACGCGGACCATGACGACCACGAAGATCACGATCACTCAGATCATGGCCACGCAGATCATGCCCACGCGGGCCATCCGGCGCATTGAGCTAGCGCGGAAGCCAGCCCAGCGTTTCGCGCGTCTCCGCCTGCGGGGTGTATTCCGCTGAGGCATAGCCCTCGTAACCGTCGGCATCGAGCGTCGCGAAGAAGCCTTCCAGATCGATCTTTCCCGAACCGGGGCCGCCGCGCCCCGGGGCATCGGCAAATTGCACATGGGCCGCACGGCGACCATGCTTCGCCCAAGCTCCCGCCACATCGCCAGTCAGCATCTGCGCGTGATACGCGTCGAATTGCAGATGCAGGTTCGGGGCGGCGACCGCATCGAGGATATCCGCCGCGAGATCGAAACCGTTCAGGAAATAGCCCGGCATGTCGGTCGGGTTGATCGGTTCGATCGTCAGGCGCCGTTTCGGTGCGCGCGCCGCTGCCCATTTCAGGTTCGCGATATAGGTCGCACGGGCCGCCGTGCCCTCGGCCTTGCCCGCCATGATATGGATGACACGCGGCTTCAGGATGTCGGCGAAGCGCATCGCGCGGTCGAAATCGCGGCGGAAGCGGTCTTCCAGCCCCGGCACGGCGGCAAAGCCTCGATCGCCGCCCGTATAATTCGGCGGCGGCACGTTCATCAGCACGAAGCTCAGGTCGTGGCGGATCAACTCGTGCCGCATCTCCTGCGCGGAGGCGTCGTAGGGAAACAGCACCTCGACCGCATCGAACCCGGCCTGTTTCGCCGCTTTGAACCGCTCCATGAAGGGCAGTTCGGTGAACAGGAAGGTCAGGTTCGCGGCGAATTTCGGCACGTTACAGCTCCGCGGCACGCAGGATCGGGAAGAAGCTGCCCGCCGAGATCACGCCGGTCCACGCCTCGCCCTCATGCTCGCGCGTCACGGCGAGATCGACGAGCCGGTAGAAGCTCTTGCGGTCGATCAAAGCCTCCAGCCCACGGCGCACATGCAGGTAGGGACGGGGCTCGCCATCTTCGCTATGCTCCACCCGGATCGCGTGCTCCGCATCGGCCAGAACCACGTCGCCCACATTGGTCGTGAAGCGAATCGACTGGTCGTCGCCTTCGCCCTCGGTTGTGAAATCGACGGCGATGAAAGGCGCGTCCTCGACCCGGATACCGACCTTCTCGACCGGGGTGACGAGATAGTATTTCCCGTCCTCGAGTTTCAGAATCGATGAAAACAGTCGCACCAGCGCCTCGCGGCCGATGGGCGTGCCAAGATAGAACCATGTCCCGTCCCGGCGGATCTCCATATCGAGATCGCCACAGAAGGGCGGATCCCACAAATGCACGGGCGGCGGGCCCTTTTTGCTGGCTTTCTTGGCGGCATCGGCAAGCCCGTCTGCCGTCGGGGAAGGGGTCGAAACTGTCTGTTTGTGATCCGTCATGTAAATTTGGCCGTTGGTCGGAGCGTGGATATCTGCTTTGCTGGGAAAGATAGGCATCAACGGGGAGAATGTCATGGCCGAGCCCGAAAAGCTGATGGAAGATATCGAACGACTTGGCGGCAAGCTCGCACAGGCGCGCGCGTCGATCGACCGGCGTTTCATCGGGCAGGATCAGGTCGTGGAGCTGGTTCTGGCCGCGATGCTCTCCGGCGGGCACGCGCTTCTGGTGGGCCTGCCGGGCTTGGGCAAGACGCTTCTGGTCGAGACGCTGTCGACCGTGATGGGGCTGGGTTCGAATCGGATCCAGTTCACGCCCGACCTGATGCCCGCCGATATTCTGGGCTCCGAAGTTCTGGAAACCGCGCCCGACGGAAGCCGCGCGTTCCGCTTCCTCGAAGGTCCGGTCTTCTGCCAGCTGCTGATGGCCGACGAGATCAACCGCGCCTCGCCCCGGACCCAATCCGCGCTGCTGCAGGCGATGCAGGAGCGTGAGGTCACCATCGCGGGCGAGCATCGCCCGCTTGGACCGCCCTTCCACGTTCTCGCTACGCAGAACCCGATCGAGCAGGAGGGC
>NZ_DFRG01000176.1:0-11557 GCF_002378135.1 Thioclava sp. UBA3469 | reverse complement strand
CGCCGGGATCATCGTGGGCACCGTCTCGCTGACCGGGATCGGTCAGGTGATGGCCGATTTCGTCGAGTTCCTCTCGGGCGGCAACCTGATCCTGATGCTGATCTTCGTGGCGATCCTGTCGCTGATCCTCGGGATGGGCCTGCCGACCACGGCGAACTACATCGTCGTCAGCTCGCTGATGGTGGGCGTGGTCGTCCATCTGGGCGCGCAGTCGGGCCTCGTGGTGCCGCTGATCGCGGTGCACCTGTTCGTGTTCTACTTCGGGATCATGGCCGATGTGACACCACCTGTGGGGCTGGCGAGTTTCGCGGCGGCGGCGGTCTCTGGTGGCGATGCGATCAAGACGGGCTTCACCGCCTTCTTCTATTCGCTGCGCACGGTCGCCCTGCCCTTCGTGTTCATCTTCAACACCGACCTGCTGCTGATCGACGTGACCTGGTATCAGGCGATCTTCGTCTTCATCGTCGCCACGATCGGCATCCTCGTCTTCACCGCAGGCACGATGGGCTGGTTCATCACCCGTTCGAAGATCTGGGAGACGGTGGCGCTGCTGCTGATCGCGTTCACCCTGTTCCGTCCCGGCTATTTCATGAACATGATCGAGCCGCCCTATAACGAGGTGCCGCCTGCCAATATCACGCAGCGTCTCGACAAGGCGCCGGTCGGTCGCGAGTTGCGGCTGGTCTTCTCGGGGCCCGATTATACGACGGGCGATCCGAAGGACATGACGGTGCTGGTCAAGGTGCCCGAGGGCGCGACGGGTCAGGACCGGCTCGACAAGCTCGGCCTGAGCTTCACCGAGACGGACGGCAAGATGGTCGCGGACGAGCCGATGTTCGGCACGGAGCTGCAGACCAAACTGCAGGGCTTCGACTTCTACGGCGACAATCCCGTCACCCTGTCCAACGTGAAGGTGCCGAACGATCAGCTTCCGAAAGAGCTGATGTTCATCCCCGCCTTCGCCCTTCTCGCGCTCATCGCTTTCCTGCAAAATCGGCGCAAGGAAGACGATGACGCAGCCTTTGCTGAAGGAGAACCGGCATGACCAATACCATTCTCTGCGCGATCGACATGAACCGCCCCAAGACCGAGCGCAAAGTGCTCGAATGGGCGGCGCGGTTGGCCAAGATGGAAGACGCCCAGCTCGACGTGATCACCGTGGTGCCCGATTACGGCTCGGCGGTGGTCGGGGCCTTCTTCTCGGACGATCACACCGCGAAAGCGAAGGAGCATGCGCGCGAGCTGCTGCATGACTTCGTCGCCGAGGTGGTCGGCCCCGAGGTGAACGCGAAGGTGCGCCACATCGTGGGCGTCGGCACCGCCTATCACGAGATCCTTTCGCTGGCCGAAAAGGACGGCGCGGACATGATCGTGCTCGGGGCGCATCGCCCCGATCTCAGCGATTACCTGCTCGGCCCGAACGCCGCGCGGGTCGTGCGACACTCGAATTGCTGCGTCTTCGTCGTGCGCTGAGCGCGCGACCGACGCCGAAAGCTAAGGGCGCGCCCGGACGATGGGCGCGCCCTTTTTCTATCGGAGCCCGGATCAGGCGGCCCCGGAACAGGCTGCCCTAGATCAGGCGGCGGTGTGCAACTGGCGCGGAGCCGATTGAGCTGCGATCACACAGGCTTCGGCCATTTCGCGACGCCGCTGCGTGGAATATTCCGCAGGCATCCGCAGCGCCGCGTATTGGCGCCCATCCTCGTCGTTGCGATAGGTCGGGCCCATCCGGCTCACATCGTAGCCAAGCTGGCGCAGCGCGCGCATCAGGGCGAGCGAGGAGAGGCAGATCAACTCGTCCGCGCCGCGTTCCCTGGCGCGCTCCACCAGCCCGTCGACGATGAGCCGCAGACAGGTCGAGCGTTCCGCCTGCGTGGTGAGCGCGTCGGAAATCACGAGCCGCGTGCATTCCCAGACCCTCTCGCTCGCGATTTCGGTCGGCAGGATTTCCGGCGGGATATGGGGCAACTTCCCCAGATGCGCGTCGCGCAGCATGTAGGTGTTGCCGCCCCAGATCGCCGCGGTCGACATGACCCGTGCCCCGCCCACCACCTGCCCGTCTTTCAGCACGAGCGAGTAATGCGCCAGAGGCGTATCGTATTGATCCATTTCTACTTCGTCATTATGCGGCACGTCCCAACCGAGCGTGTCGACGAAGACCTCCTTGCGCAGGCGCAGGAAGTCGTAAAAAGCGGTGCCGAAGCGGTGAAGTTGCGAGAATTCGAAAGTGCAGTTTTGCATTGGAGCCTCCTTCTGGATAGCTCCATCGAAACCACGAATTTGTGAAAAATTCACTCTTTTAGGTTGTATAAACCTAGATCAGTCGCCTTGAAGTCGCGATTGCGAGCATTTCAATCGCATTTCGCGCCCCCAGTTTTCGGCTCGCAGAAGACAGCCGCGCTTTCACGCCGCTTTCGGAAATTGCGAGTTCCGCGGCGATCTGTTTGATCAAGAGCCCGTCGGCGCGGAAGCGGATCGCCTCGATTTCGGCATCCGTGAGCGAGCGTTGCGAGGCGTCGACATGCAAGGCCTTGAGCATATCGAAAGCTTCATGAAGCTCGGCATCGGTGAAATCGCGATCCGACCGGAACAGAACCGCGTGGCTGCGTCGCCCGGCATCGCTTGGCGTGTTGTAAGAGATCGTGGCAGCGTAGGTCAGCCCCATCCGTCGGGCCATGCCGACGACGTCTCGGGGATCGTCCTTCAGGTCGACCCAGCGCACGTAACCGACATTGTGATAGACCCAGTGCATCGAAGGGTCCTGCACGACCAGACCGTGCTGGGTGTACATGTCGACCCAGTCACTGTTCAGACGGTTGAGTTCGGCTTCGGGAAATGCATATCCAACCCTGAGCGCGAGGTAAAACCCGGCCGGGGCGATTTCATTCAATCGCTTTTCGCAATCCCTCAGTTCCATATTCTGATGGTCAATTCACTTGCACTCACTGCGGTCGCAGCCTACCGTCGCACGCGTCGCTGCAGCCTTGTACCAACAACCTAAAGACGAATTCCCGTGATGGAAACAGCAAACCGCAAGGAAATCGCCAGCCTGCTAGAGGACCTCGGGCAAACCTGCGACACTGGTTTCGCATTTGCCCTGCATATCCGCTTCACTCGCCCGAACATCCTTTATCGCACATATCCCGAGCCGTGGATCGACGAATATAGCGAAAAGGGCATGATGATGGACGACCCTGTCGTCCTGTGGGGCTTGCAGCATGTGGGTATCGTGCGGTGGGACGATCTCGATGACCCCAAGGGGGTTCTGAAAGGTGCGAAATCCCACGGACTTTATAATGGCCTGACCTGCGCAGTGCTGGAGAACGGCTCGCGCTCGATTTCGGGGTTCACCCGATCCAGCGCCCCCTTCTCCGAGGACGAAGCGCAAGACCTGCTTGAGAAGACCCGGCGCCTGCACAACCTGACGGCGGGCCTGTCCGACCTCTGAGAAAAGGCGATATTGCGCCTTTCCCGGCTCGATTGTCCAAGTCGAATCAAGGGATAGGCGCGAAGACGAGAAGTCGAACCGGCAGCGCCGCACTCAACCTTAGCGTGCAAACTTCATCTATCGGAAGGTCGATTTTTTTCGGCCTTCCGAATTTCGCTCGAAATACTTTGCTTTCGCTTGATCGGCCCGAAAATCGCCCCCTACCCTTTTGAAATATCTGTAATCGGGATCGACGGGCCTGGTCCGGCCCAGAGCGATTAAGTTGACCTCAAACCGGACTGGGCAGTCGTTGCCGTTCTTCTGTGGGGGGAGAACATGACGCATCTGCCACGTTTCGAGACGCAAGATATCTCTTGGGCGCCGCCGCGCCGGCATAAGGGGCAGTTGCGCTGTCTCGTTGCCGGAGGGGCTGGTTTTCTGGGATCGCATCTGTGCGACCGGCTGATCGAGGCCGGTCACTCGGTGATCTGCATCGACAACCTGCTGACCGGGCGGACAAAGAACATCGCCCATCTCATGGAACATCCCGATTTCACCTTCCTCAGGCATGACGTCATCGCGCCGCTGCAGATGTATGGCGAGCTCGACCGGATCTACAATCTCGCCTGCGCGGCCTCGCCGCCGAAATATCAGCTCGATCCGCTGCACACGTTCCAGACCTGTGTCGCGGGGTCGATGAACCTTCTCAGCCTGGCCGAGCGGACCGGCGCTCGCATCCTGCAAGCCTCGACCTCCGAGGTCTATGGCGACCCGGATATCTCGCCCCAGCGCGAAGACTATCGTGGCCGGGTGAATACCACCGGCCCCCGCGCCTGCTACGACGAGGGCAAGCGCGCGGCGGAGACGCTGTTCCACGACCTTCAGGCCATTCGCGGCATCGACACGCGCATTGCGCGGATTTTCAACACCTACGGGCCCCGGATGGACCCCGAGGATGGGCGCGTGATCTCGAATTTCGTCACGCGGGCGATCCGTGGCGCGCCGCTCCAACTCTACGGCGGTGGCACGCAGACGCGCTCGCTGTGCTATGTCGATGATCTGATCAGCGGGCTGGTCGCGCTGATGGAAAGCGAGACGGTTGGGCACGATCCGGTGAATCTGGGCAATCCGGGCGAATATACCGTCGCCGAGCTGGCCCATATCGTGCGCGACATGTGCGAAAGCCGCGCGCCGCTCGTCGTCTCGGATCTGCCGCTCGACGATCCGATGCAGCGCTGTCCCGACATCACCCGCGCCGAGACCCGGCTGGGCTGGCGTCCGGAGATCGCGCTGCGCAGCGGCCTCGTGCCGACCATCGCCTATTTCCGCGCAGAGATAGCGGGCGTTGAAACCGCAACCGCCCCGATAACCGCAACGGCCGCCGAATGATCCAGCGCCCCGACATACGCGCTGCGATCGAGGCCGGACACCTCGCGCCCATCCTCACACCGAGGCAGGCACTGCGCTATCGGGTGCTGTTTGCGCTATCGATGCTCGCGACGGTCTATTTCTGGAGCTGGTGGCTGACACCGTCGCATATCCTTGCGACGGTTCCTTACCTGATACTCACGGGTGTGCTGATCTGGCTTCTGGCAATGCAGATCTACTTCTTCGTGATCTTCCTGCAGGCGGTCCGCCCCTCCTCGCCCCTTCCGGAGGCGGGTCGGTGGCGCGTCGCGATGATCACGACGAAAACTCCATCCGAACCCTTTTCGGTCGTTCGTCGGACATTGGAAGCGATGCTCGCGCAGGACTATCCGCATGACACGTGGCTCGCCGACGAGGCGCCCTCGCCCGAGACGCGCGCATGGTGCAAGATCCACGGCGTGAAGATCTCCAGCCGCCACGGCATCGAGGCTTACCACCGGCAGGAATGGCCGCGCCGGACCCGCTGCAAGGAAGGCAACCTCGCCTATTTCTACGACCACTGGGGCTATCGCGATTATGACATCGTAAGCCAGCTGGACGCCGATCACGTCCCGCAACCGGGATACCTGCGCGAGATGCTGCGCCCCTTCGCCGATGATGCGGTGGGCTATGTCAGTGCGCCGTCGATCTGTGCGTCCAATGCCAAGGAAAGCTGGGCCGCGCGCACGCGGCTTTATTTCGAAGCGGCCTTCCACGGAGTTTTTCAAGCGGGCTACACTGCAGTATTCGCGCCGATGTGCATCGGCTCTCATTACGCTGTGCGCACCTCCGCGCTGAAGGAAGCTGGCGGTCTAGGTCCCGAACTCGCGGAAGATCACTCGACCACGCTCCTGATGAACGCGGCGGGCTGGCGCGGCGTTCACGCGATCGACGCGATTGCGATCGGCGATGGCCCGGCGACTGTGACCGACCTGATCACGCAGGAGTTCCAGTGGTCGCGCTCGCTGCTGAGCCTCCTTCTGCGCTACATGCCGGACTATGTCGGCAAGATGCCGTGGCGGCTGAAGTTCCTCTTCGTGCTCTGCCAGAGCTGGTATGTCTTCTTCGCGCTCTCGATGTCGATGATGTATGTCGCCCCGATCATCGCCATCAGCTTCGACATGCGCTTTGCCGACGTGACCTATCCCGCCTTTATCGGACATGTGCTGCCCGCAGGCACGGTGACGCTGATATTCGCCTTCATGCTGCGGCGCGATCAGTTCTTCCGTCCGCGCGACGCCAAGATTATCGCGTGGGAGAAAGCACTCTTCGTGATGATGCAATGGCCTTGGGTGCTATGGGGCTGCGTGATGGCCGTCTATGACAGGCTGTCGGGAAAATTCGTCGATTTTCGGATCACACCGAAAGGCGAAGCCGCCTCGACGATGTTACCCGAGCGGATCATCGCCGTTTACGGTGGACTGGCCCTGGGGGCCTTGCTGCCGGTTCTTCTGGTGGACAACGTCATCGAGGCGCGCGGGTTTTACCTCCTCTCCATGTTCAACGCCGCGTTCTATTTCGTCTTGCTGAGTGTGATTTTCGGTGCGCGCGCGCGCAGCGTTCAGATCGATTGGCGCGGCTGGCCGCGCGACATGGCGGTTCAGATGGGCACGCTGAGCGTCATCGTCTCGCTCAGTTTCGGAGCCCTTTGGCTCCGCGGCGGCGAAAGCGTCTACGCGCTCATGATCGGGCTGAAATCGGTTCAGCTCGCAAAGGTCGAATACATCGTCTCGGGGGCTGGCATGGGCGCTCCGGGACAAGCGAAGTTCCACGTCAAACCGAGCTGGAAGTGACGGGGCTTCGCACTGAAAAGGAGGAGACTGACATGGCTAATGATTTGATGACCCGTCGCGAGATGATGGCCGGTGCCGCGGCGTTGGGACTGACAGTATCGGCGCGGCCGGCGTTCGCTGCGGATGTCAGCGTGCCGCCCGGCTCCTTGCCGTTCGGGGTCTATGATCCCGATGGTGACTTTGCGGATCTTTCGGGCGTGGTGATCGAGCACCTGTTCCTGCCCTGGGAGGACGTTTTCCTTCCCTCGCTGAACGACGCCGACAGCTACGCGCTCGAACGAAACCGCGCGCTTCTGGTGACACTGGAACCGTGGACATGGTCGCGCTCGGAGCGCAACACCGCGCAATATCTGCGCCGTGGCATCGAGCGGGGCGAATACGACGCCAACATGATCGCGGTGGCCGATGTGCTGGCGACGCTGCAAAGCCCGGTCACGCTACGCTTTGCCCATGAGATGGACGACAAATCCGGCCAGTTCATCTGGTCGGACTGGAACCCCGACGACTACATCGCGGCCTATCGCCGGATGACCGACGTCGCCCGCGACCGGGCGCCGAAGATCAATCTGATGTGGTCCCCGCTGGGCGACGAGAACATGGGCGACTATTACCCGGGTGACGATTACGCCGACATCGTGGGCCTCACCGTCTTCGGGCTGCAGGCTTGGGACCAGGCCAAGTTCGGGCGCGATCAGACCTTCGACGACATCTTCGCGCCCCGCTACGCGCGGGCTGCAACCTATGGCAAACCGGTGGCAGTGGCCGAACTCGGCTATGTCGGAAACCAGTCCTATGTCTCGATGTGGCGCGACCGGGTGCGTCAGGAATTGCCCGACTATCCGAGCCTCGTCGGTGTCAGTTACTTCAACCAGCGCGAGGTTTACCCGTGGCCCGAAGGCTTCGGCGCGCCGGATTGGCGAATCAAGAACCAAGTTCTGACCTGAGCCACCATAGGTAGTGGCGATTTTTCGCCTACAACACCACTGCTAGACAAGACATTGAAGCTGCGCGGGAATTTCTCTCGCGCAGCCTCTTTGCATTTCGCCACAAATCCGCCTGCTTCCCGCCACGTCACCTACCAACTTGACCCGTAGGCTGAGATCGACCAATCCTGCTGGCACGAGGACGCAATCGGCCCTCTTCCGCGCAGACGGGAGGGGTCAGACCGCAACGTGAGCAGACAGGATTACAGTTCCGATGACGTTTTTATCCGTGAAAGCGGCCCGCCTTGTCGTGGCCGGCCTGATCTTTGCAGCCCCGCTGAGCAGCGCCCATGCGCAACAAGCCGGCATGCTGGACCTCAAACCGATCCATGTTTCCGCCAAAAGCACCGCCGGTCAGGGCGGCGCAAAATTTGACTGGCTCGCCGGTCGCACCAGCAAAGCGCAAGCCACGCCGCGCGTCGTTCAGACCCGGTTTATCGGCAAGGGCAAATGGATTTGCTCGCCCGCCGGTTTCGGCAAGAAAGCAAGCTGCTTCCAGCGCTGAACGCCGCCCCTAGGCTTTAAGTGATGGCCCTGCCGCGACCGGGCCACGTCACGCTCATTCGGCGGGGAAACCCACGGTGCAGTCGATCCCGGCGGGCAGCTTGCCTTCGGGATTGGGCAGCGCGAGGCGCACCCCGAACGTGTCCGACGCCGCATCGAAGACCTTGTCGACGACGCTCACCGTCGCGTCGTATTCGCCGCCCACGGGCGCTGCGGGATAGACCTTCAACACCTGATCCTTCTTGACGCGGTCATACATCGACGTCGGCAGAAAGACTTCGACATGCAGCGGGTCGATCTGCGCGAGCTGCGCGATCGGCGCTTGCGAATAGACATATTCGCCCGGCCCCATCATCCGCGTGATCACCAGCCCGTCGATCGGCGAGCGGATCTCACGCCGCGCCAGCTGCGCCTCCACCCTTTGCAGATCGAGCTTCGCCAGATGCTGGTCCATCTGGGCCGAGCGTAGCTCCAACTGGGCCACTTCGGCATTCGTCTGGGCCTCCTGCACCTGCGCATCGGCCATCACGTTGCGCTTGCCCATCTCGGTCGCGCGGTCGGCGGCCTTTTGCAGCAGCGCCACTTTGGAACGCGCGATGTCGATCGGCCCCTCATCCTGCGCACGTTCCTTGGCATAGGTCAGCTGCGCCTCTTCGGCCTTGGATTCCAGCTTCGCGATCGGGTCGCCCTTCTTCACGGTATCCCCGCGCGAGACGAAGACCTGATCGATCACCCCGTCCACCGCCGAGCCGATCTCGAGCACCTGCCCCGGGTCGATCAGGCAATCGAAGCGCTCCTGATCCTGCGCGAGCGCCGCGCCGGGACCGAGGGCGAGAAGGAGGGTGATGGAAGTAAGCCGCATGGGTGGTCCCTTTCAGTTGCCCCTGCCGCTGAAGGCGAGCAGGTCTTCGAGATTGTCGTCGGCGCGCAAAAGCGCCTTGCGCACGCCGGAATGGCGCGCTTCGGTCGCGCGTTGCGCAAGCCGGGTCACGGGCGCGCCGATAAGCCACGGCACGCGCCCCTTCCCGCCTGAAAACATGCGGATCAGGCCCGAGAGCCGGGTGCCATAGAAGACCCGCAGCAGGTCGTCGTCGAGCGACACGAAGGTAACGAAGCTCCCCGGATCGCCCTGCCGTCCGCAGCGCCCAAAAAGCTGGCGGTCGATGCGGCGCGCGTCGTGGCGGCCGGTCGCGATGACATGCAACCCGCCGAGGTCGCGCATCTGCTGATCGATGCGAATGTCGGTGCCGCGCCCGGCCATGTTGGTCGCGACCGTGATCCGCCCATGACCGCCCGCTTCGGCGATGATATGGGCCTCGTGCTCGGTCTCGCGGGCGTTGAGAACGCGATGCGTCAGCCCCTCTTCGGTCAGGAGCGCGCTGATCTCTTCCGAGGCGGCGATGGATTGCGTGCCGATCAGGATTGGGCGGCCCGTCATGTGGACGCGCTTGGCCTCTGCCAGAACGGCGCGCCATTTCTGATCGGCGGTCGCGTAATGCCGCTCACCCAGGTTCTTGCGGCGCGAGCGGCGGTTCGTCGGGATGCGTTTCGTGCGCAGCCGATAGACCGCGCGCAGCTCGCCCGAGACCTCGGCCGCGGTCCCGGTCATGCCTGCCAGCGTCAGGTAGCGGCGGAAGAAGCGTTGGTAAGAAATCCGGATCAGCGTCTCCTGCCGACCCGTAATCTCGCACCCCTCTTTAACCTCGATCATCTGGTGCAGCCCGCGCTCCCACGAGCGGTCGGACATCACGCGGCCGGTATATTCGTCGACGATCTGAACGCCCGCCTCATCGACGATGTAATGCTTGTCGCGGTGATAGAGATGCAGCGCCGAGAGCGCCTGCCGCGCCAGTTCCTCGCGGTGAATTTCGGTGGCCCAGACGCCGCCGAAATGCGCGCTTAGCTGGCGCAGACGCGCTTTACCGAGGTCCGTCAGTTCGACCTTCCATTCCTTCTCGCGCACCGTGAAATCGCGCGGACGCGTCAGCTTGCGACCGATCTCGACGGCGCGCTGATAGGTCTGCTCCAGCCCCGAATGATCGCCGGCCCGGGTGATGATCAGCGGCGTGCGCGCCTCGTCGACCAGCACGCTATCCGCCTCGTCCACGATCGCGTAGCACAGCCCGCGCATCAGCAGTCTCTGCCGTTTCGGATCGGTCTTCGACAGCCCCTCAAGCGCCATATGCAGTGCGCGGGTCTCGCCCTCCAGCACCAGCCGATCCTTGAGGTAATCGAAGGCCAACTGCTTGTTCGTGCAGTAACAAATATCGCAGGCATAGGCCGCCTGCCGTTCCTCGGGGCTCAGTCCTTCGATGATAACGCCGACGCTGAGACCCAAAGCCCGATAGAGCGGCCCCATCCATTCCGCGTCGCGCGCGGCAAGGAAATCGTTGACCGTCACGATATGCACCGGCACGCCCGAGAGCGCCATGATCGCGGCAGGGAGCGTGGCGGTAAGGGTCTTGCCCTCACCGGTGTCCATCTCGGCAATCCGCCCGCGCAGCATCGCGCGCCCGCCCAGAAGCTGCACATCGAAGGGGCGCATCTGCAGCGAGCGTTCGGACTGGATGCGTACCAGCGCGAAGGCGCGGGCCACCAGATCGGCGCGCAGCCCCTTCACCCGCAGCTTCTGAGCAACCTCGACGCGGGCGGCATTGAAGGCATGCGCCTCCAGCTTCGCCAGCGCCTTCTCCTCCTTCGCGACACGGCGCAAAAAGCCCGCGCCTGCCGCCGATTTGATCGAGAAGAATTGCGACACCCGCCCCACCGCGCTCGCCATCACCCGGTCGAGCGTGCCGAGGCGTTCATCCTCGCGCTCGGGGTAGAAGGCGGTCAGAAGACCGGGGCGTTGGACGAGCATCTCAGACATCGTAGAGCCTCAGGAACAATTGGCGCAGCGCGCGATAGGCCTGAAATCCGATCGGCAAAGTGCCATGCGAGAAGCGCACCTCGACGCGCCGCCCCAAAAGCGGCAGCGCCGCGTCGGGGGCCATTTCCAGCTCGAACTCGAAGACCCGCTGCAGCGTGCGCAGCCCCTTGGTGTCGCCCGGATCGACCGGAACGGTGCCGCCGCCCTGCAGCCCCAGCGCGGGCGTCGGCAGGTCGCGGATGCCGCCGGGCACTTCGCGCACGATGGTCGCGGGATAGCTCTGCCCGCCATACTCGACCGGCATCACATCGACGCGGCCAGTCGCGTTGCGCACCAGATCGACATCGTCCTGACCGACCACGACGCGCAGCGCCGCCGTGTCTTCCTCGGTCAGAACGTAGGAGATCACCTGCCCGCGCTTGGCGAACCTTCCCTGCAGATCCTCTCCATTGGGCACCACGGCCAGACCCGCCCGCGGCGCGCGGATCGACAATTCGTCGAGCTGCTGGGCGAGCCGGTTACGGTCCTCGCGGGTCGCGGAAATCTCCGCCGCGATCATCTCGGCCTCGACCCG
>NZ_DFRG01000060.1:0-13039 GCF_002378135.1 Thioclava sp. UBA3469 | reverse complement strand
CGATCCCGGTCTTCCTCAAGCCCACGCGCAACCACTGGGGCATCATTGGCCCGATCCAGCGCTCGGAATTCGAACCCGAGGCGATCCGTGCCAAGATGAAGGCAAACCCGCTACTGGCCGATTACGACACCGACAATGTCCAGCCCCGGATCATGACACTTACGCAGTCGACCTACGACGGCGTGCTCTACAATACCGAAGTGATCAAGTCGCTTCTCGACGGCTGGGTCGACAACCTGCATTTCGACGAGGCGTGGATCCCCCATGCCGCCTTCCACCCGTTCTACGGCCAGTATCACGCGATGGGCCGCAAGCGCGAGCGCACGACCAAGTCGATCACCTATGCGACGCAATCGGTGCACAAGCTGCTCGCCGGGATTTCGCAGGCGAGCCATGTGCTCGTGCAGGACAGCAAGGAAGAGAAGCTCGACCGGCATCTCTTCAACGAGAGCTACCTGATGCACACCTCGACCAGCCCGCAATATTCGATCATCGCAAGCTGCGACGTGGCGGCGGCGATGATGGAGCCTCCGGGCGGCACCGCGCTGGTGGAGGAAAGCATCGTCGAGGCGCTCGATTTCCGCCGCGCGATGGTAAAGGTCGAAGAGGAATACGGCCCCGAGGACTGGTGGTTCCAGGTCTGGGGCCCGACCGATTTCCGCGCCGATGGCGACGGGATGGCCGCGACCCGCGACTGGGTTCTCAAGAAGACCGATGCCGAGGGCGTCGAGACCACCGGCTCGGATAGCTGGCACGGCTTTGGCGACATGGCGCCGGGCTTCAACATGCTCGACCCGATCAAGGCCACGATCATCACCCCCGGACTCGATATCGAAGGGCGTTTCGACGACAGCGGCATCCCCGCCTCGATCGTGTCGAAATACCTCGCCGAGCATGGCGTCGTGGTCGAGAAGACCGGGCTTTACAGCTTCTTCATCCTGTTCACGATCGGCATCACCAAGGGCCGCTGGAACACGCTGCTGGCCGCGCTCCAGCAGTTCAAGGACCATTACGACAAGAACCAGCCGCTATGGCGCGTGATGCCGGAATTCTCGGCGAAATTCCCGCGCTACGAGCGCATGGGGCTGAAGGATCTCAGCCAGCACGTCCATTCGCTTTACGCGAAATACGACGTCGCGCGGCTCTCGACTGAGATCTACCTGACCGACCATCACCCCGAGATGACCCCGTCGGAGGCCTTCTCGCATATCGCGCGGCGCAAGACCGAGCGCGTCTCGATCGACGAGCTGGAGGGCCGGATCACGACGAGCCTCGTGACCCCCTACCCGCCGGGCATTCCGCTGCTGATCCCGGGCGAGGTCTTCAATGCGAAGATCGTGGATTACCTGCGCTTCAACCGCGAATTCGCCCGCGAATGCCCCGGCTTCGAGACCGATATCCACGGCCTCGTGACGGAGACCAGCGAGGACGGCAAGACGCATTACTTCGCGGATTGCGTGGCGCGCTAAGGCGGGCCCGATCAAGCCTCGAGGCTCAATATAAGGGCGCGGCTCGGTTTATTCCGACCGCGCCCTAACTCATTTCTCAGACGGATCGGTTTCGAGAGGAAAGCAGCATGAGCGACACGCCGAAGGGTACGATGATGGCCGTGGTCACGACCGGGACGGGCGGCTACGAGCGGCTCGACTACCGCGAGGTCGCGATGCCCGAACCGGAGCCCGGCGAGGTGCTGCTGCAGGTGCTCGCAGCAGGCATCAACAACACCGACATCAATACGCGGCTGGGCTGGTATTCTTCTGACGTCAAATCCGGCACGCAGGAGTCGCGCGAAGACGTCGAGCATGCCGATGGCGGCTGGAGCGGGGCCACGCCCTTCCCGCTGATCCAAGGCACCGATTGCTGCGGCCGAGTCGTCGCGGTGGGCGACGGTGGCGATGCGGCCTTGATCGGTGCGCGGGTTCTAGTCCGCTCCTGCATGCGCGAGAAAGATTTCTCCTCGATGGACACGGTCTGGCTCGGCTCCAATTTCGACGGGGCCTTCGCGCAATATGTGAAAGTGCCCGCGGGCGAAGTCTTCGCCATCGACAGCGACTGGAGCGACGCCGAACTCGCCACCCTGCCCTGCGCTTATGGCACCGCCGAGAACATGATCCACCGCGCAGGCGTCACCGCGGGCGAGCGCGTGCTGGTGCCCGGCGCCTCGGGCGGCGTGGGCTCGGCGTTGATCCAGCTACTCAAACGGCGCGGCGCGGAAGTCGTTGCCATCACCAGCGCCGCCAAGCGCGAGATGGTGCTGGAGATCGGCGCGGACCAAGTGCTCTGCCGCGAGGACGATCCCGTAGCGGCGATCGGCGAGAACAGCGTGGATGTGGTGATCGACAACGTCGCCGGGCCGGGTTTTGGGACGATGCTGAAACTGCTCCGACGCGGCGGGCGCTATGCCTCATCAGGCGCGATTGCCGGACCAGTCGTGGAGCTGGACATGCGCGACCTGTATCTCAAGGACATCACCCTGATCGGCTGCACCGCATGGGACGCGCCGGTCTTCGGCAACTTGATCTCATATGTCGAGAAAGACGAAATCCGGCCCCTGCTGGCCGCCACCTACCCGCTCGATCAGATCGCTGAGGCGCAAAAAGTGTTTCAGGAAAAACGCCACGCCGGGAAAATCGTTCTGATCCCGCCGTCCTGACGCGTTGGCGCCGGATATAAGGGTCGGAGCGCAAGCACCACGCGAATGGCGCTCCCGCTCCGCCCGGGCCGGTGCCTATTCGTCCTTCTGATCGTCGTCGTCAGGCTCCTCGACCCGCTCGATTTCCACCTTCACGCGGGTAGCCAATCCGGCGATCACGCCGAGGACGGCCAGCCAAGGCGCGGCGAGCACCACGACCCCGCTGACGACGAGGCTGAGGTTGAGGGGCGCCTCGACGAAGGGATCCCCACCGGCGGAGCTGATACGTAACTGGCGCACGCTCCCCTCCTGCGCCAATTCCTTGACGCGATCGACGAGTTGGTTGCCAGCGACCTCGATTTCTTCCCAAACGGTGCGCTCGGGCTTCTTGTCGTCTTCCATCGAACTGTTCCTCTCGAATTGTGGGTAAACACGGAGGTAATTACGGCAGCGCGCATCGGGCACGTCGCTTTGCCACGGCTCGCGGCGCAGATGGAAAGGAACACGATTCCACAGCCCGCACCTTGATCTTCGTCAGGCACAGGACAAAAGGGCCGCTGCGGCGTGCGCTCGGGCAAAAGCCGAGTTCACGCCGCAACGGCCACGTGATGCTGTGACGCCGATTAGCCCCGATCAGACCGCAGGTTTGCGGTGCAGCGTGCCCTGCTCATAGGCATAGGCGCATTGGATCAAGGCGTGCTCGCTCCACTGCTGGCCGAGGAAAATCAGCTCGAACGGCGCGCCGGAAGCGTAGTAGCCCGCGGGCACGGTGACGCCCGGAATGCCGGCGATGTTCAGCTCCCCGACGGTGGTCTCGAGGATCGCGTCGCCCGAATGCAGGCCCGGCAATTCGCAGAGCATCTGCGGGTAAACGAGCGCGTCGAGTTGATGGCGCGCGAAGACTTCCTCCATCAGCAGCAGATAGGTCCGCTTCAGGGCCGTGAACGCGGGCAGCGCAGGCGGCGTGGTCGGAGATTTCACCGCCTCGACGAAATCAGGCAGCTCGTTGAGGAAGCCGAGGATCGCCCCCTTCGCGAGCACGTTTTCCTCCTTGGTGGCGTCGACGAACTCCTCCCAGGTCTTGATCGCCGCATTCGGACCCAGCCGCTCGAGATATTTCGTCATGTCATAGGGGATAGATTCCAGCCCCCGCCCGTCGAAGAAGGGCGTGCCCGGCGTGATCTCGCGATAGCTTGCGAAATCGGTGCCCGCGAAGGGGTCGTCGACCAGAACCGCGCCGAGGTCTTCCAGCTCACTTTTCGCACGATCGTAGAGATCCGACGCCTCGTGCGAGAGTTCGTTCTTCCGCCAGCCCGGCCCGTACAGCCCGATCCGCTTGCCCTTCAGTCCGTCCTTCGACAGGCCCGAGGCGTAGCCGCCTTCGGGGATCTTGTCGACGCAAGCCAGCGTCTTGGGATCTTCGGTGGTGAACCCCGCCAGGACATCGAGGCCGAGGGCGGCATCCGTGACAGTGCGGGCAATCGGCCCGACCACGTCGCGATTGCCCGAGAGCGGCACGACCCCGGCATTCGGCACCAGCCCGATCGTCGGCTTGATGCCCACCAGCCCCTGCGCCGAGGCCGGGTTCTGGATCGAGCCGCCGGTTTCCTCGGCCAGCCCCATGACGCACATATGGGTGGCGACCGCCGCCGCCGTGCCTGCGCTCGATCCGCCCGGCGCACGATCCTCGATCGCGGGGTTGATCGTGGGACCGGCCCAGCTGTCATTGGCATGCGTTCCGGTCCAGCTGAGGATCGGGACGTTGGTCTTGCCGAGGATCACCGCATCGGCGGCGCGCATCCGGGCCACCACCGGGCTGTCGCGTTCGGGCATCAGATCGACGCCGCCCGTCCCGGAATAGAGAAGCCGCCAACCGGCCGTGGTGGGGATGCCCGCCATGTCCATCGGATCCTTCACGACGATCGGCACCCCGGCCAGCGGCCCGAGCGCCTCGCCCGCGGCGCGCCGCCGGTCGATGTCGCGGGCGGTCTCGAGGGCTGCGTCATTCTCGAAGATTATCGCGTTGTATTTGCGGTTCAGCGCCTTGACCTGAGCCATGCAGGCTTCGGTCAGCGCCTGTGCAGTGAACGCCCCCGAAGCCAGCCCCTCCTGAACGGCGGCGACGGTGAGCGTTCCGAGGTCGGGCAGATCGGGTTTCGTTTGAGCGGACATGAGAGACTCCTTTTCCGTTTGGCGGGCATGGTGCCGCCATCGCCCGAGCCGGAGCCGGGCGGGGTGGATCGAAAGTGACAAAGCTCGACCCGTGGCGCGAACCGCTGAGGCCGCAGGGACGGTCGAAGCCGGGAAGAAAAAGGTCGCCCCCACCCAAGAAGCTGCCCTCCAAGGCAGAGGCGACAGGTTAAAGACCGCGCAACAAGGGATAGGGGCGCGGCCCTAAGCTCATTCAGCGATGCCGACGATCGACTTCAGGACCGAGGCCCCGACCGTGTATTTCGGGTCGACCATGTTGCCGAGGCGCACGCGGCCGCACTGGGTCAGCAGCATGTAGGCGTCGATCTCGTCGAAGCCGAAATCGGCGGCCATCCAGCGGATCAGCTCGCGGTAAGCGCCGCGCGCGGCGTCTTCCATCGGGCGTGCCGAGCCGACCGTCATGTAGAACTCTTCGTTCTCCAGACGCGGCGTGCTGATCGTCCAGTTCTTGATCAGGTCGATGCGCACGGTGGTCACGGTCGGGTGCTCGACCGCAACGCCGCAAAGCTCACCGTCGCCCTGGGCTGCGTGGCAATCCCCGAGGAACAGATACCCGCCCTCGGTCTGCACCGGCAGATAGACGACCGCGCCCGGTGCGACATCGGGAAGGTCCATGTTACCGCCGTAATAATCCGGCACCAGCGAGGAGATCGCCTCGGCGATCGGCGCCGTGCCGATCGTGCCGATGAAGGGCTCGTAAGGCAGGCTGATCTTGTCGTTCCACTTGGTGCCCTCCTCGACGGTGATGTCGAGCTTGCGCACCACCTCGGGCAGCGGCGCGGTCAGCAGCGCGGTCTCGAAGGTGGGAACCAGACCGCCGAATTCCGGCATGATCACTGTGGTCCCCCGAGGCTGCGGCCCGCGCGGCACGATGCTCTCGATATAGACCGCGATCGTGTCGCCCTTCTCGGCGCCGTTGACGTAGATCGGGCCGTTTTGCGGGTTCAGGAACGGGAAGTTCAGGATCTCGGTCGGCTTGTCGGTCTCCGACTTGATCGCGCCTTCGAACGCGTCATGGGTCTCGGCGCTGACGACGGTGCCCGGATCGACGGTCAGGACCGGCTCGATCCCTGCGGTGTAGATGTAGGGATAGCTTCCCTGCTCTTCCTCGGTGATCGTGCGCTTCTCGAGGGTCTGACCTTTCGCCACGCCCTTGCGCGCCATGATGGATTCTTCAAACCAGCTCATAAGTTGCTCCTTTTACTTGCAAATTCCATGATTGTTCCGGGGAGATCAGACCGACAGGTATCGCCGGATCGTGTCGCGGTCCTGCAGCATCTCGCGGTCGAGCTCGGCGACGATCCGGCCCTTGTCCATGACGTAGCAGCGCTGCGCCATCGCCCGGATCATGTCGACATTCTGCTCCACGAAGACGACGGTCACGCCAGTCTCGCGGTTCAGCTCGACCATGATGCGCGCGATGTCCTGCACGATGTTCGGCTGGATCCCCTCGGAGGGCTCGTCGAGCAGGATCATCGACGGATCGCCCATCAGCACGCGCCCGATGGCGAGCTGCTGCTGCTGACCGCCCGACATCGTGCCCGCGCGCTGATCTGCGCGCTCCTTGAGGATCGGGAAATAGCGGAAGATCTCTTCGACCTTGCCGGGGGTGGATTTGCCCGCGATGCTTTCGCCGACGAGCAGGTTTTCCAGCACGGTCATGCGCGGGAAGACATCGCGGCCCTGCGGCACATAGCCGATACCCTTGCGCGCCCGTTTATGCGCCGAGAGCAGATCGATCGACGCGCCGTCGAGGTTGATCGACCCCTTGTCGGTCGACAAAAGCCCGATCAGCGTCTTCATCAGGGTCGATTTGCCGACCCCGTTGCGCCCGATCACGGCGACGATCTCGCCCTCGCGGACCTGAAAATCGACGCCCTGCAGCACCGGCTTGCCGCCGTAGCCCGCATTGAGTTCGATCACGTCGAGAAGGACATCCTTACGCATCGACTTCTCCCAGATAGATGGCGGCGACACGTTCATCGGCGGTGATCTCGTCGATGGTGCCCTGCGCGAAAATCTTGCCGAAATGGAGCACGGTGACCTGGTGGGCGATCTGGCGCACGAAGGCCATGTCATGCTCGACCGCCAGCAGGGTCATCCCCTCGCGGTTCAGCTCCTGAAGCATCTCGCCGGTGGCGAAAGTCTCGTCGGGCGTCATCCCCGCGGTGGGTTCGTCCAGCAGCAAAAGGCGCGGTTTCAGCGCCACCGCCATGCCAATCTCAAGCCACTGTTTCTGCCCGTGGCTGAGATTGCCGGCGAGCTGCTTGCGATCCTGCGAGAGTTTCAGGAACTCCAGCAGCCGGTCGATCTCTTCTTGCAGGATCTCGGGCGCGACATGGTGCTGAAGCGCGATCGTCAGGTTCTGCTGGACGCTCAGCTCCTTGAAGATGCCGGGCACCTGGAACTTCACGCTGATCCCCTTGCGGATGCGCTCGAACGGCTTGGCACGGGTGATCTCTTCGCCGTCATAGAGGATCGCGCCGCTATCGGGCAGATGCTCGCCCAGGATCAGCTTGAAGAAGGTGCTCTTGCCCGCCCCGTTGGGACCGATCAGGCAGTGCATCTCTCCGGGCTGAAGCGCGAAATCGACATTGCCCGTGACGTGGAGCCCGCCGAAATGCTTGTTGAGCTGGCGTGTTTCGAGAATGGCCATCACCGCTCTCCTTCCAGTTTGGATTTCCGGCGCATGAAGGGCGAGAGCAGCGCGATGACGATGCCACGCGGGGCGATCAGCACGGTGATCACCAGCAGCGTTCCCATCACGATCAGCGCGTATTGGCTGCCGTAGATCGTGAGCGACTGGAACACCATCAGCACCGCGAGCGTGCCGATGATCGTGGTCGTGAGGTCCGTGCGCCCACCGACCGCGACCCAGACGATGGGCAGCGAGGCCGCCGTCATCCCCATCGAGGCGGGCGTGATGTAGTTGCCCCAGGAGGTGTAGAGCACACCCGACAGCCCGGCGAGCGCGGAGCCGATCACGAAGGTCGCCAGCTGATACTTGCGCACGTCATAGCCCAGCATCTCGGCGCGCATCGGGTTCTCGCGGATCGCCACGATGACATTGCCGAAGCGCGAATTCACGAGGATGCGCAGGCCGAGATAGCAGACCAGCAGCAGCGCCAGCGTGACGTAGTAGAGGGTCACATCCGGATAGAGCACGATATTGCCGCCCGGCCACGGGATCGTCAGCGAGGGCATCGCGCCCATACCGTTGAACCCGTTCAGACGCGCCTTGCCGATCGCCCATTCGGGCCCCGCCGTCTGCGCCATGAAGCGCTCGAGCACCAGCGTCACCGAGAGCGTCACGATGCCGAGGAACACGCCGCTGATGCGCCCGAAGAACAGGAAGTAGCCAAGGATCGCCGCGAAGAGCGCGCTCAGGCCAACCGCCAGCACCAGCGAGAGCAGCGTCAGGCCGTAGGCGTCGCCGAGGTTGATCGTCAGGACCCCGTAGGCGTAGCCCGCGACCCCGAAGAAGGCGGTCTGGCCGAAGCTGAGCGCCCCGCCATAGCCCCAGATCAGGCTCAGCCCCATCGCCATGAAAAGCCAGTTGAAGAAGTAAACGTTATTGCCGACGTCGTAGCTGTCCGCAAAGGCCGGATAGGCGCAGGCGGCCAGCAGGACGACGCTGAAGCCCGACCAGAATTTCGGTCCCTTGCCGAGGGTTTGCGGCCCCTCGATGAGCTTCAGAATGGAAGTGAAACGGGATGCGCTGCTCACGTCAGGCCCTTTCTTTCAGGATCTTGCCGCTGATGCCGCGCGGCAGGATGCGGATCACGATGATGACGGCGATGAGCATGCCGATCTGACCGGCAAGCTGGCCCTGCCAGGAGGTCAGAGATGCTTTGATGAAGCCAAGCACAACCGCGGCAGGCGCCGTCCCGAGGAAGATGTCTGCGCCGCCCACGACGACGGTCACGAAAGCCTCGACCATGAAGGCGGCCCCCATCGTCGGCACGAGCGTCATCGTCGGCGCGTAAAGCCCACCGGCAAGCCCCGCGAGCGCCGCGCCCAGACCGAAGGTCAGGCTGTAGATCAGGTTGGTATTGACCCCGAGCGCCTCGGCCACATGCGGCACCTGGATCGTGGCGCGGGCAAGGATGCCGAAGCGCGTCTTGGTGAACATCAGCCACAAGGCGGCCAGCGTCGCGAGCGCCATCACCACGAGCACGATGCGATAGATCGAATAGGAATAGTCGCCGACGGTGAAGCTGCCGAAGGGCGTGCCGCTGCCCGCCATCGTCGTGCCCAGCACGATCAGCGTGCCTTGGGTGACGATCATCGAGATCCCCCAGGTGGCCACGATCGTATCGAGGGGACGTTTGTAGAGCGGTCGGATCACCACGACCTCGACGATCATCCCGGCGATACCGGCGGCCAGAGAGCCCAGCGCGATCGCGATCGGAAGGGGCACGCCCATATGGGTGGCGCTCGTCGAGACATAGGCGCCGCAGAGGATGAACTCGCCATGCGCGAGGTTGATCACGCCCATCATGCCGAAGATCACCGCGAGGCCGCAGGCGCTGAGCACGAGGAAGGCGAACGCGTCTCCGAACTGATAGAAGAAGCTGAAAAGAGAGTAGAGGAACTCCATAGACCGTCCCTTTCTTGGTGGCCGTCGTTCAGGGAAATCCGGGCAGGAAAATCCGGGAGGGGACGGATGCGGAGCCAAGGGGCCCCGCATCCGCAAGTGTCGGATTACTCCGTCGGCAGGTGCGACGGGGTGTACTGGTCGCTCGGATCGTTCTGGGTCAGATCGCAGCCGACATCGCCCAGCCAGTAGGGCTTGATGTCATCCCATTTCTTCGGGAACTCGATCGAGTGATCTTCGAGCACATGGGCCAGATAGATCGTGTGCGAGGTGTGCTGGCTCTTCGGATCGATGCACATCTCACCCTCGGGCGCATCGTAGCACAGGTTGCCATCGGCGAGCGTGGCGCGCACATCTTCCAGAGCGGTGGAGCCGCCGGCTTTCTCGACCATCTCCTTGTAGAGATAGACCGCCGCGTAGGAGTTCTCGGCTTCCTGGTTGATGTAGGGCTCGTCGGGGAACATCGCGTGGAACTTCTCGACGAAGGCCTTGCTTTCCGGCGTGTCGATTTCCTCGACATAGTTCACCGTCGCATACATGTCCTTCAGGCTCGGGGGCGTGAAGCGCTTATGCTCGTAGCCCTGGCCCACGTTCACGGACGACGCCATCGGCAGGTCGACATTCGCCGAACCGGCCTGCTCGTAATAGGACGACTGCGCCGTGCCCACCAGCAGCGTCACCACGAAGTCGGGCTTGGCGGCCTGAATGTTCTGGATGGTCTGCGAGAACTGCGACACGCCGAGCGGGATGAACTCTTCGCCCACCATCTCGCCGCCATTGTCCTTGACGATGTTGCGCACCCATTCGGCCGAGATCTGACCGAAGTTGTAGTCGGCGGCGATGGTGTAGACGTTCTTGCCGTACTTCTCCATCATGTAGGGGATCAGCGTGGAGAACTGCTGCTCCGGCACCGCGCCGGTGACGATCATGTTCGCGTCGCAGACGCCGCCTTCATACTGGTTGTTGTAGAAGGCCAGCCCGTCGAACTGGTTGACGATCGGGCGATAGGCTTCACGCGAGGCCGAGGAGAAGCCCGCGAAGACCACGTCCACCTTGTCGCGCTGCAGCACGCGGCGCATGAATTCCTGATAGCGCGTGTTGTCCGACTGGGTGTCGTAGGTCACCAGCTCGATCGGACGACCGGCGATGCCGCCCGCGTCGTTGATCTCCTTGGTGGCCAGCTGGATGCCATGCACCTTGCCGATGGTCGCGAGGGCGAAATCCCCCGACTGGTCTTCGAGCACGCCGATCTTGATCGGCTCGGCGTCCTGAGCCATCACGGGCCCTGCAAAAGACAATAGGGTAGCGAGCACCGAAGCGGTGCTGATCAGTTTCCTGGTCATTTTCAACTCCTTGTTGAGGTTTTTCCGGGTGCCTTGCTGGGCTAGCGCGCCTGACACCTCTTTTTCGTTTCACCGCGATCGAGATCGCTGTCCGGGTTTGCCAGCATCAGGGACTCGCAGTGGTCCTCGACGCTGACGCGCGCGCGCATGCTCTCCTTTCTCAGAAGGTCATATGCGGCATCTTCGTTAAGCCCGCGCTGGCGCATGAGCGCCGCGACAGCCTTGATGACGTAAATCCGTTTGCGGCGGCGTTCGCCCATATCGTCGAGGCTCGCCTTGAGGCCGTCGATTTGCTCGAACGCGTTCACGCCCAGATAGAGAGCGGAATAGACGGCGCCGCTATGGATCGGTTTTTGCAGGAAGGACGCGGCCCCAAGCTGGAGCATCGCCTTGAGACGGCTCGGCGCTTCCGTTCCCACCAGCCCCACCGTCGGACACGGCGCATGCTGGGGCGACAGGTTGTAGCTGTCGGGCCAGGTCTGCGGCAGGTTCAGGTCGCCGTCGATGATGACGAGGTCGGCCTCCGGGCTGAGGTCTTCGGGCAGCTCGAAATCCTGGCGCAACGGGAGGGGACGGACATCCGGCTCCAGCCCGAGCCTGCGCAGCGTGGCTTCGAGAATACCCAGCGAGCGGCCCTCGGTGGTGAAGATGACGGCCCTGCGGCCGCGGAAGTTTTGCGCGATCCGGGGTGCCTTCATTGTACGACCCTCACGTTCTTGCGCCGCTCCGCCGGCTCGAACGCCGTCGTCGAGGACACGAGGTAAGGGTCGGCCGCGATGGGTTCGGGCGCTTCGAGCAGGATGTCGAATTCGAAATCCGCGCGCGACAGCCCGATGCGGGGCGTGAGCGCGGCATGGTAGGTTTCATGGTCGATCGTGACCCGGCCTTGCGGCGCATCGAAAACCTGACCTGCAGCCGCTTCGAGAACCGCCCCCACCGACGCGGTGCCCGCATCGGCGATGGATTTCGCGAGCATATGAATGGCGACATAAGCGGCTTCGGCTTCGGCGGAAACGACAGGTCCCTCGGGGAAGGCTTTGCCATAGGCCTCGACGAAGCGCTTGTTGCGCTCACCCGCGAGGGACGAGAAATAGACGCTGGAACTGATCTGCCCATCCGCCCCTACCGGGCCGATCGCGCGAAGCTCGGGCTCCGAGAGGTTACAGCTCGCGATCGGGAAGCGCGTGGTCTGCTCGATGCCGCGCGCCTCACAGGTCTCCCGGAACGCCCGGAAGAACGCGTAAGAGGACTCGCCGATCAGCGCGTTGAACACGAAATCAGGCTTGGTCTCGAGGATCTCCTCGATGATGGCGGCCATATCGGTCTCGCCGACCGGCAGATACCGCTCCGCCACCACTTCGCCGCGGCGCCGCTGAAGTTCCTCGCGCATCACCCGGTTGCTTTCCCAGCCCCAGATATAGTTCGAGCCGATGCAATAGGCGCGGCGACCGAAGCGGGCGCAGAGGAAATCGATGAGCGGTGACATGTGATGGTTCGGCGCCGCACCGGTGTAGATGACGTTGGTCGAGCTCTCGAAGCCTTCGTAATGCGTCGGATACCAGAGCAGCGCGTCATGCTTCTCGAAGAGCGGGATCACTTCCTTGCGGCTCGACGAGGTGTAGCAGCCGCAGATATGGCGGATGCCGCGATCGAACATGCTCTGCACCGCCGGCGCGTATTTATGCAGATCACTCTCGGGGTCGATATGGACGGGATGGAACGTGACCGCCGCGCTCGGATCCGCGTTGATCTCATCACAGGCAAGCTGCGCGCCGTTAAGCTGCGTATGCGCGACTCGACCGTATGCGCCGGTGGTCGAGAAAAGCAGGCCGATCTGTAGGTCGAGACGTGTCATTTTCGATCTTCCAACGACAAAAACCCCCAGAAGCAGAAACTGCTTTGGAGGCGGAATTGCCGACATATCTGAGGGTTCAACGCGCCATGACGAGCACATTTGCTCGGCGCTTACCTCAAGCTAGGGAATCGATCACGAAGGTGTCAATAGACATGTTACTTCGCAGTGGCCGCCCCCCTCTCATGCCCACACATGCACGTTATTGAAGCTGTTCCCAAAGCAGACTGCCCGCAAATTGAGCGCAACCCGGATGCTCAGGCAGGTCTCGCCCTCCTTCGAGGTGTGATGTTCTGAGAATGAGCCCTCACCCCCTGCTGGCGGAGGCTTTCCCGGCATACGACGGGATCGTTCTTGGGCATGGAAGCGATGCGCTGGCGGAGGAGGTGGGATTCGAACCCACG
>NZ_DFRG01000248.1:0-25916 GCF_002378135.1 Thioclava sp. UBA3469 | reverse complement strand
CGGACATCAGCAGGTGATGGCGCACCAGCCATTCGACGGTCTCGGAATCCTCTTGGTTCAGCCCCAGCCGCGGCGCGACCTTGCGGGCGATCTTCGCGCCGAGGATCGAGTGATCCTCGGGCCGTCCCTTGCCGATGTCATGCACCAGCAGCGCGACATAGAGGACCTTGCGATTGATGCCTTCTTCGAGGATGTGCGACGACAGCGGCAGATCCTCGACCAGTTCGCCGCGCTCGATCTGCGCCAGCGTCGAGACGACTTGAATCGTGTGCTCGTCCACCGTGTAGCTGTGATACATGTTGAACTGCATCATCGCGACGATCGGCTCGAATTCCGGGATGAAAGCGGCCAGCACGCCCAGCTCGTTCATCCGCCGCAGCGCGCGTTCCGGGTTGCCGTGCTTGAGCAGCAGATCGAGGAAGATGCGCTGCGCCTCGCGGTTGTTGCGCACCTTGTCGTCGATCAGGTCGAGATTGGCCGAGACGAGCCGCATCGCGTCGGGGTGGATCAGCATCCCCGAGCGCAGCCCTTCCTCGAACAGCCGCAGCAGGTTCACCGGATCGGAGAGGAACGCCTTCTCGTCGGCGACATTTATGCGGCCGTTCTCTTCGCAATAGGGGGCTTTCAGTTTGCGCCGCCTGCGGAAAATCCGCTGCAGCATCGGCGCGCTTTTCACGTGCTGCGCTTCGAGCTTGGTCAGGAAGATGCGGGTCACGTCGCCCACGGCGGTCGCGTGGCGGAAGTAATCCTGCATGAAGACCTCGACCGCGCGGCGGCCCGCCAGATCGCGATAGCCCATGCGCTCGGCCACTTCGACCTGCATGTCGAAGGTCAGCTGATCCGAAGCCCGGCCCGAGATCAGATGCAGGTGGCAGCGCACCGCCCAGAGGTAATTCTCGGCCTCGTGGAAGGTCTCGTATTCCTCGGGGGAGAAGGCGCCGATCTTCATCAATTCGCGGGCGCGGCCCACGTGATGGATATATTTGCCGATCCAGTAGAGGGTCTGCAGGTCGCGCAAGCCCCCCTTGCCCTCTTTCACATTGGGTTCGAGCACGTAGCGCTGCCCGCCCTGACGGCGGTGGCGCTGCGAGCGTTCCTCCAGCTTGGCCTCGATGAACTCGGCCTCGCTGCCCTCGAAGAGATCGTGACGAAGCCGGAGCGACAGCGCCTCGGCCAGCTTCTCGTCGCCGCCCACGCAGCGATGTTCGAGAAGGGCGGTGCGGATCGTGATGTCCTCGCGCCCGAGCCGGATGCAGTCGTCGAGCGTGCGGGACGAATGCCCCACCTTCAGCTTCAGATCCCAGAGCATGTAGAGCATCGACTCGATGACGCTCTCGGCCCAGGGGGTGACCTTGTAGGGGGTGAGAAACAGCAGATCGACATCGGAATGCGGCGCCATCTCGGCCCGGCCATAGCCGCCCACGGCGAGAACCGCGAAACGCTCCGCCTCGGTACGGATGCCGCTGGGGTGCAAACGCTGCGTCGCGATGCGCAGCACCGAGCGGACGATGCCGTCGGTCATCTGGGCATAGGCTTCGACCGTGTCGCGCGCGGCGCGCGGATGGGTCTCGAAATCGGCCTCGATCGCGGCGGCGGCGGCGCGGCGTTCCTCGGAGAGGAAGGTCACCGTCGCGGCCCGGATGTCCTTCGGGTCGCGCATGTCAGAGGTCGCTGCGTCGAGCGCCTCGAACAAACGCTGTTGATTTAGAAGGAGGGGCGCCCCGGTCGATGCCGGGGCGGGGTCTGTCATGCTGGTCACTGCGCAGTCTTGTCCCTTGACGGGCCCTTTCGTTTGAAGGCGGTCCGGGTCAGAACCCGAAGCCGCCGAAGTTGCGCGGCGCCGGGTCGATCACGACCGCCTGGCCGTTGCGGACCTGCGCCACGGCGAGCGCCCGTTCGTTGGTGCCGTCGGGCAGGAAGCGGAAGACGCCGTTGACGCCCACGAAGCCCGAACGCTGGGTCAGGCCCTGCTTGGTCAGCGCGCTCGGATTGCCGGACTTCACCAGCGCGCCGATTGCCGCGATCCCGTCATAGGCGAGGCCTGCGATCGGGTGGGGCGCTTGGCCGTAAGCAGCGCTGTAGCGCGACACGAACTGCTGTTGCAGCGCCGGATCGGGCTCGGCGAACCAGCCGCCCTGAGTGCCCGGCAGCGACAGCGTCGCCGGCGGAATGTCCCAGCGGGTCAGGCCGATATATTGCGTCATCTGCGGGGTCACACCCTGCTCGCCCATCAGCTGCGTGAGCAGCGGCAGCGCGCCTGCGGTATCGGCCGTCAGGAACAGCGCATCGACGTCACCGGACTTCACGCGGCTTGCGATCTGCGGCGTCGCATCGACCACGCCCTGCTGCGAGAACGGGTAGGCGGCCACGCCTGCGAGCGAAGCGCCCGACCGTGCGACCGCGGTCTGGATCGCCTGTGCGCCGATCTCGCCCGCAGTGGTCTGCTCATGCACGACCATGATCCGCTTCTTGCCCTGACGTGTCGCGAAGCTCACGAGGCGGTTGGCGGTGTTCTGGAAGGTCGGGCCGAGCACGAAGACGTTGCCGCCCGCGACGTTGGTGTTGTTCGAAAACGCAAGCACGTTGATGTTGCGCGAGGCGACCGCAAGACCTGCGGCATTCGCCGATTGCGCATAGACCGGGCCGAGGATGATCTTGGCGCCCTCGTCGGCGGCCTTGGTGGCCATCGCGGCCGCTTGCTGCGGATTGCCGGCGGTGTTGTAGACCTGCAGGTCGATCCGTGCGCCTTGCAGATCCTGAATCGCGAGATTTGCCGCATTCTGCAGCGCCCGCGCGAGCGTCTCGTCGCCAGCGTTGCCGGACCCGGCCGGAACCAGAAGTGCCACCTTGACCGGTGCGCTGGTGTCGATCTTCTGGCCGGAATTGCCCATCGGCCCCGGCTGACAGGCCGCAAGCCAGACCAGCGCGAGAAGGGCTGCGATTCGCGCGGCGAGGGCGCGGGGGTTACGAATGAGATTAAACATGTTACGTCCTTTTGGGCGTTGGCGTCCGGTCCGGGCACTGAAGCAACGCCTGCGAACCGCGAGGAAATGACGCGGTCGAGACTACGCACAAGCAGGCGTGAAGTAAACGTTCCACACAAGTGATGAGGCGGGCGATGGGCGAGGGTGTTGTATCTGATGCAAACGCGGAAAATAAGGGAACCAGGAGTGTTCCGGCGCCGTTAAGCCCGGGGCTGCATTTCATTGCCACACCCATCGGAGCCGCCCGCGACATCACCTTGCGCGCCCTCGACATGCTGCGCGCAGCCGACGTTCTGGCGGCCGAGGATACGCGCAGCCTGCGGCACCTGATGGAGATTCACGGCGTGCCGTTGAACGGGCGTCAGGTGCTCGCCTATCACGACCATAACGGCGCCGCGATGCGCCCGAAAATCCTCGCAGCCCTGGAGGCGGGGAAATCGGTGGTCTACGCCTCCGAGGCGGGCACGCCACTGGTCGCGGATCCCGGCTATCAGCTTGGCCGCGCAGTGATCGAAGCCGGGCTGCCGCTCTATAGCGCGCCGGGCCCCTCGGCGGTGCTGGCGGCGCTGACCCTGTCGGGCCTGCCAACGGATCGCTTCCTCTTCGCGGGGTTTGCCCCGAACAGCAAAGGCGCGCGGCGCAACTGGCTCGCGGAGTTCAAGGAAATTCCGGCGACGCTGGTTTTCTATGAAAGCCCCAAACGCGTTAGGGAAATGTTAGCTGACGCGGCCCATAGTCTGGGAAAAGAGAGACAAGCGGCGCTGTGCCGGGAGTTGACGAAACGCTTCGAAGAGGTCCGCCGGGGAACGCTGGAAGAGCTTGCGGAAAGCGTGGCTGAGTCGCCGGTCAAGGGCGAAATCGTCGTCGTGGTCGACAGGCCGCATGCAGTCGAAATCGACGACGCCCAACTGGAAGAGCGCCTCGAAGCGGCATTGGCGCGCGAGTCGCTTCGCGACGCGGTCGACGCCGTCGCAGGGGCGACCGGGTTGCCGCGGCGCAAGGTCTATCAGGCCGCTCTGGCCATGGAGAAAAAGAGATGAGTGGATCGCTGTCATATCATTCCGGTCTCGCCGCCGAAGAGCAAGTGATGCTGCATTACGAACGGGCAGGGCGCGCGGTCTCGGAACATCGCTGGCGGGGCAAGTATGGCGGCGAGATCGATCTGATCGCGCGCGATGGCGATACCCTGATCTTCGTCGAGGTGAAGAAATCGCGCAGCCATGCCCGCGCCGCGGAACGCCTCTCGCAGCGCCAGATGCGCCGTATATGCATTTCGGTCGAAGAATATCTGATGCGACATCCCGCTCCGGCAAACTGCAATCGCAAGGTCCGGTTCGATCTCGCCCTGGTCAATGAGGTCGGGGAGATCAAGGTGCTGGAGAACGCCTATTTCGGAATGTGACCGGCCCGTGGGTTGAGGTTGCATCCGGACGCGCCACATTGCATCAAGATTGCAGTCTAATGAGGGGGCGCGGATGGGATTGAAAGTTGCGATCCAGATGGATCCGATCGAAGCGGTCAATATCGAGGCTGACAGCACGTTTCGGATCGCCGAAGAGGCGCAGGCGCGTGGGCACGAGCTATTCTACTACACGCCGGATCGACTGATCTACCGCGAGGGGCACGTCTATGCACGTGGCTGGCCTCTGGTGGTGCGGCGTGAGAAGGGCAACCACTTCACGCTGGGCGAAGAGACCGAGATCGATCTGGGCGACTGGGATGTGGTTTGGCTGCGGCAGGACCCGCCCTTCGATATGGGCTATATCACGACGACCCATCTGCTGGAGCGGATCCATCCCGAGACGCTGGTCGTCAACGATCCGTTCTGGGTCCGGAACTCGCCCGAGAAGCTTCTCGTTCTGGATTTCCCTGACCTGACGCCGCCGACCTTGATCGCGCGCGATCTGGAGGCCATTCGGGCCTTCAAGGCGGAGCATGGGGATATCATTCTCAAGCCGCTTTACGGTAATGGCGGGGCGGGGGTCTTCCGGCTCGATCCGAACGATCGCAACCTGTCGTCGCTGCACGAGCTGTTCATCGGCATCAACAACGAGCCTCTGATCGCGCAGAAATTCCTGCCTGCCGTCTCGAAGGGCGACAAGCGGATCATTCTCGTCGATGGCGAGCCGGTGGGCGCGATCAACCGGGTGCCGGCGGCGGGCGAGACGCGGTCCAACATGCATGTCGGCGGACGGCCCGAGAAAGTCGAGCTGACCGCGCGCGACCGCGAAATCTGCGAGCGGATCGGCCCGTATCTGCGTGAGAAGGGGCAGATCTTCGTTGGTATCGACGTGATCGGCGACTGGTTGACCGAGATTAACGTCACCTCGCCGACGGGCATTCAGGAGCTTGAGCGGTTCGACGGCGTGAATATCACCGCCCGCATCTGGGAGGCGATCGAAGCGAAACGGAGCTGATATGTCGATCCGGCTGGTCTTTCTCAATCTTTGGCTGCGCAGCATCGCGAAACCGATGGTGCGACGGTTCCACGGGGCTGCGCAAACGCGGCGCGCGACGGAGAGATTAGCCAGTTGGGTCGTGCGCGAGCCGACCGGGCTTTGCCGTCTGCCGACCAAGCTGGCCGGGCGCAATGCGCTGTCGCTGCGCGCGGGGCGGTCCTCGGTCGGGCGCATCATTCTCTACCTTCATGGCGGCGGTTACGTCACCGGTTCTCCTTGGATGTATCGCGGGCTCGCGGGGCGTTTGGCGAAGCTGAGCGGTCTCGAGGTGGTCGTGCCGGATTACCGCCTCGCGCCCGAGGCGCCGGTCGGTGCGGCACTCGAGGATGCGACCGCAGCTTTCGATGCGCTGGTGGAAATGGGGTACGACCCGAGCGCGATCGTGATCGCGGGCGACAGCGCGGGCGGCGGTCTGACACTGGCGCTTCTGAGCGTGCTGTGCCAGCGCGGCACGCCGCCTGCCGGGGCGATTGCCTTCTGCCCATGGACGGACCTGACCTGTTCGGGCGAGAGCCTCCGCGTCAATGCCGCGAAAGACGCGATGCTGCCTGTGGAGCGGCTTGGCGATACCTGCGAGATGGTGCTGCGCGGGCATGACGCGAGTGATCCGCGCTTTTCGCCGCTTTTCGCGGAGTTCCCCGATCCGCCTCCGGTGCTGATCCAGCATTCGATGGGGGAGATTCTGAGCGACGATGCGCTGCGCATGGCAGACCGGCTGCGCAGTTTCGACGCGGATGTCACGGTGCAAAGCTGGCCCGACGCGCCGCATGTCTGGCAATTCTTCGACGGTCGGGTGCCCGAGGCGCGCGCGGCACTGGAGGATGCGGCGGCGGCGGCGCGCCGGATGCTCAACCTGCCACGGCGCTGAGCCGATAGCTCAACGCCTCGGCGATATGGGGCTGGCGCACGTGCTCGGCATGGTCGAGATCGGCGATGGTGCGCGCAACCCGCAGAACCCGGTGGTAGCCGCGCGCCGACAGTCCGACCCGCTCCGCCATCCGGGCCAGCAGATCGCGCCCCTGCGCATCCGGCGTCGCGATGTCTTCCAGCAACTGCCCTTCGGCTTCGGCATTGATGCGGATCGCGGGGTGATCCGCGAAGCGCTGGGCCTGTCGCTCGCGCGCTTCCGCGACGCGGGCCGCGACTTCGGCGGAGCTGTCGCCGGAGGCTGGCAGATCGAGATCAGCGTAGCGCACCGGGGGCACCTCGATGCGCAGGTCGAACCGATCCATCAGAGGTCCTGAAATCCGCCCCAGATAGTCGTCGCCGCAACCGGGCGCGCGGGCGCAGGCGCGTTCTGCATCGCCGAGATATCCGCATTTGCACGGATTCGCCGCCGCGATCAGCAGGAAGCGGCAGGGATAGCGGGTATGGGCGTTGGCGCGCGAGACGACAACTTCGCCGGTCTCGATCGGCTGGCGCAGGGTCTCCAGCACGGCGCGGGGGAATTCGGGGAACTCGTCCATGAACAGCACGCCATTATGGGCGAGGCTGACCTCGCCGGGGCGGGCGCCACGCCCGCCGCCGATCATCGCGGCCATCGAAGCGGTGTGATGCGGTTCGCGAAAGGGGCGCGTGCGCGAGATGCCGCCCTCGGCCAGCAGCCCCGACAGCGACTGGATCATCGAGGTTTCCAGCATCTCCTCGGGTCGCATCTCGGGCAGGATCGAGGGAAGGCGCGCGGCCAGCATGGATTTGCCAGAGCCGGGCGTGCCGATCATCATCAGGTGGTGGCGGCCGGCAGCGGCGATCTCCAGCGCGCGTTTGGCTCGTTCCTGACCCTTCACATCGCGCAGGTCGCGCGGATGCGGCGTGTCGCGAACGAGACCCGGACGGGCGGGCTCCAGCGGCAGGCGACCGCTGAGATGATCGATCGCGGCGCCGAGCGTCTCCGGCGCCGTCACCTCGGCCGCGCCGACCCAGGCCGCCTCTGCGCCCGAGCCCTTCGGGCAGATCAGCCCCTTGTCCTGCGCGGCTGCCGCCATCGCAGCGGGCAGGGCGCCGGCGACCGGCAGGAGCCGTCCGTCGAGCGACAGCTCCCCCACGGCGACCAGCGCCTCGATCCGGTCGCTGGGCACGACCCCGATCGCGCCCAGCAGCGCCAGTGCGATCGGCAGGTCGAAATGAGAGCCCTCTTTCGGCAGGTCTGCAGGCGAGAGGTTCACGGTGATCTTCTGCATCGGCAGTGCGATCCCCAGCGCGCCGAGCGCCGCGCGCACCCGTTCGCGCGCCTCGGACACAGCCTTGTCGGGCAGGCCTACGACCGCGAAGCCGGGCATGCCTTCGGAGAGCGCGCATTGCACCTCCACGAGGCGGGCCTCCACCCCCTCGAACGCGACCGTGTAGCTCTGGCTGACCATCGGCTCTCCTGCGCCTCTTCCCCGAGGGGTAGCGCAGCCGTGGTTTAGGAATGGTTAACGGGTGCAGGGACAGGAACCGCGTCTTCCGCCCCTCGACTCGGAGACGGACGCGCCGCTCGAAACATCAGCGCAAATAGAGGGATAAAGGTGCAATTCCTGCATATCTGCACAGCCATCGCTTCAGTTTCGCGCACAAGATCAACATGTTGCGTTACAGCCGCTCAAGTGTCCGTGAGCACGCTTATGATATGCGGTGCTCAAGAAGGAGTGATGGCCTTCCCGTAGCGGCATGAATTTCTTCCATTTTTCGCTTGAAAACGTCGTCAAGTGCGCCACGCGCACAAAGTTTCAGGCAAAATTCAACATTTCCGTGAGGAACCAAAACATGTCATTCGCATTGGGTGGGCAAAGCAGCCACCCAATTCAAGGTTGCGCCGGTTTGGGCTGGACACCCCAGGGAGATTGTAAATGGCACTCGATGGTATGACCGATGAAACCCTGCCACGCCAAGCAATGCGGGCAGAGTTCCTGGATGCAGAAACCGAAGCGGAACTGGCGCGAGCGTGGCGCGACAATCGGGACGAACAGGCGTTGCACCGGCTTGTGACGGCCTATATGCGCCTCGCGATCTCGATGGCTTCGAAGTTCCGCCGCTACGGCGCGCCCATGAACGATCTGATCCAGGAAGCTTCACTTGGTCTGATGAAAGCCGCTGACAAGTTCGACCCGGAACGCGGCGTGCGGTTCTCGACCTATGCGGTGTGGTGGATAAAAGCCTCGATCCAGGAATTCGTGATGCGCAACTGGTCGATGGTGCGCACCGGCTCGACCTCCTCGCAGAAGGCCCTGTTCTTCAACATGCGCCGCGTTCAGGCCCAGCTGACCCGCGAAGCGCAGCAAGAGGGTGAGCAGCTCGATGCGATGCAGCTGCGTCAGCGCGTGGCCGAAGTGATCGGTGTGCCGCTCGCAGATGTCGAGATGATGGAAGGTCGCCTGTCCGGCTCCGACTTCTCGCTTAACGCAACGCAGTCCAGTGAAGACGAAGGCCGCGAATGGGTCGATACGCTGGAAGATGACGGCGCGAGCCCCGAGGAAACCGTGGCCGACAGCCATGACGGTCAGACGATGAAAGTCTGGCTGGGCGAGGCGATGGGCCGTCTGACCGACCGCGAAGCCTATATCGTCCGCGAGCGTCGTCTGATCGAAGATCCGCGCACTTTGGAAAGCCTCGGTGAAGAGTTGGGGCTTTCGAAAGAGCGTATTCGTCAGCTCGAAGCGCAGGCTTTCGGCAAGATGCGCAAATCGCTTGAAACCCATCAGGGCGAGGTGCAAAGCTTCTTCGTATGAAGAAGTTTCTTGCCGCGCTCTGCCTGCTGTCTCTGACCGGTCCCGCCTTTGGCGCCGAAATATCGCCCGCCCAGCTGGATACGCTGTCGGGCGATATTGTCGTTCTGGGAGAGATCCACGACAACCCGACCCATCACCTCAATCAGGCGCGCGCGATCAAGGCGCTGAAGCCCGCCGCCGTGGTGTTCGAGCAATTGACGCCCGAGCAGGCGGCGAAGATCACGCCGGCGCTTTTGAGGGATGAGGGCGCGCTCGCAAAAGCGCTGGACTGGGACAATTCGGGCTGGCCCGATTTCGCGATCTATTATCCGATTTTCGCCGCTTTGGGCGATGCGAAGGTCTATGGCGCCGCGCAGCCGCGCGACACCGTACGCGCCGCGATGACCAAACCGCTGCCGGAGGTGTTCGGGCCGAATGCGGCGCGCTACGGGCTCGACAAAGCCTATCCGGAAGACCTGCAGGCCAAGCTGGAAGCGGAGTCGCAGGAGGATCACTGCAACGCATTGCCGCCCGATCTGCTGCCCGGCATGGTCGCGGCGCAACGCTTCCGCGATGCAGCGTTTGCGCGGGTCGCGCTTGAGGCGCTGAAGGAGACCGGCGGTCCGGTCGCGGTCATCACCGGGTCAGGTCATGCGAAGACCGACCTCGCCGTGCCCGCGCTTCTGCGCAAGGCGGACCCGCAGGCGAAGGTTGTGGCGATCGGTCAGATCGAGGCGGAGCCGGGCACCGATACCGGCACGCAGCCCTTTGACGACTGGATCATCACGCCGCCGACCGAGCGCGCCGATCCCTGCGCTGCGTTCAAGTGATCCTTGCGCCAATGCGCCCCGGCGCTTAGACCATCTGAGAGAGTTTCACGGAGAGGCAAATGCTTGCGGGCAAACGCATCCTGTTGATCATCGGCGGCGGTATCGCAGCCTTCAAGGCGCCCGAGCTGATCCGTCTGCTGCGCGGGGCGGGGGCCTCGGTTAGCCCGGTCCTGACCAAGGCCGGGGCCGAGTTCGTGACGCCGCTGACCGTCTCCTCGCTCGCGGGCGAGGCGGTTCATTCCGACCTCTTCGATCTGACGCATGAAGCCGAGATCGGGCATATTCAGCTGTCGCGCGCCGCCGATCTGGTGGTCGTCGTGGCCGCCACCGCCGATCTGATGGCGAAGATGGCGCACGGTCTGGCCAATGATCTCGCCTCGACCCTGCTGCTTGCGACCGACAAACGCGTGCTGATCGCGCCCGCGATGAATGTGCGGATGTGGGAGCACCCCGCAACGCAGCGCAATATCGCGACGCTCAAATCCGATGGCGTGATCTTTGCAGGCCCGACCGAGGGCGACATGGCCTGCGGTGAGTTCGGCGAGGGCCGGATGATCGAACCCGAGGCGATCCTCGCCGCGATCGATACCGCACTGTCGGACGGTCCGCTGAAAGGCCGCCATATCCTCGTGACGTCGGGGCCCACCCATGAGCCGATTGACCCGGTGCGCTATGTTGCGAACCGCTCCTCGGGCGCGCAGGGCACGGCGATTGCCGCGGCGCTGCGGGACCTCGGTGCGACTGTCACCTTCGTCACCGGCCCCGCGACGGTCGCGCCGCCTGCGGGCGTGCGGGTGATCAAGGTCGAGACCGCGCGCGAGATGCTGGACGCGGTGCAGACCGCGCTGCCTGCCGAAGCGGCGATTTTCGCTGCCGCCGTGGCCGATTGGCGCGTGGCGAACGCGGCCGAGCGGAAGATGAAGAAGGACGGCACCGGCGCGCCGCCCGCGCTCGAATTCGCCGAGAATCCCGACATCCTCGCCATGGTCTCGAAGATGGGCGAAGGTCGCCCGGGGCTCGTGGTGGGCTTCGCCGCCGAGACCCACGATGTCGCGCGGTTTGCGGCCGATAAACGCGCCCGCAAGGGCTGCGACTGGATCGTCGCCAATGACGTGAGCCCCGCGACCGGGATCATGGGCGGAACCGAGAACGCGGTGACGATCATCGACGAGACCGGCGCGGAAAGCTGGGACCGGATGGGCAAGCAAGAGGTCGCGCGGCGGTTGGCTGCGCGCATCGCAGAAAGCTTGGGCGCGGCTGGCGCCTGAGGGACGCTCCGCGGGGGATATTTATGCCAAGCCGAAACGAAGCGCACCTCTTTCGGCTTGGTCCAAATATCCCCGCCGGAGGCATCCGCATTTGACGCCCGCGCGACATCGGGCAGGAGAGAGACACGTGAGCACACCGATCATCAAGGTTCTACGCGAGGATTGGGCCGATCCCGAGATCGCCCTGCCGCGCTATGAGACCCACGGCGCCGCCGGGGCGGATCTGCGCGCCAATCTCGCCGCCGGGGATCGCGAGGGCGGCATCACGCTTGCCCCGATGCAGCGTGCCATCATTCCGACGGGCCTGCGCGTCGAGATACCCGAAGGGTTCGAGATGCAGATCCGGCCGCGCTCGGGGCTGGCGCTGAAGCACGGGATCAGCCTGCCCAACACGCCCGGCACGATCGACGCCGATTATCGCGGGCCGCTGGGTGTGCTGCTGATCAATCTTGGCACCGAGCCCTACCTGATCGAGCATGGTGCCCGCATCGCGCAGGCGATCGTCGCCCCGGTGGTGCAGGCGCGCTTCGAGGTCACGGACGCTTTGGGCGACACCGCACGCGGCGCGGGCGGGTTCGGCTCGACCGGCAAGGGCTGAGGCATGCTCGGACTGGTTCTGATGGCGGCGATCGTGGGGCTCGGCCTGGTGCTCAAGGCTTCGGCGCGTGCGATCTTCGGGATGCTCGTGCTGATCTGGGCGGCGCTGGTGATCGCGCATCTGCCCATCCCCGGGTTTGGTCCGCTTGGGCGCGTTCTGGGCGGTTCGCTTGCGGGCTGGATCGGCTTGGGTGTGGTTGTCGCGCTGGTCATGATCTATCGCCGAATGCTCGGGGCGATCCGGGCGAAGGCCGAGGCGAAGGAGGCTGAGGCGCCCGCGCCCAAACCGGGCAGCTTTTCCGAGGCCGAACTGGATCGCTATGCGCGCCACATCATGCTGCGCGAGATCGGCGGGCCGGGGCAGAAGCGCCTCAAGCAGGCTAAGGTTCTGGTGGTCGGGGCCGGGGGGCTCGGTTCGCCTGCGCTTTTGTATCTCGCCGCGGCCGGGGTGGGGCGGATCGGCGTCGTGGATGACGATGTCGTCTCGAATTCCAACCTGCAGCGGCAGGTGATCCATCGTGATGCCGATCTCGGGATGCCCAAGGTCTTTTCCGCGCAAAAGGCGATGCTGGCGCTCAACCCGCATATCGAGGTGCTGCCCTATAACCGTCGCCTGAGCGCCGAGGATGCCGAGGGGCTGGTCGCCGAATATGACCTCGTCCTCGACGGGACCGACAATTTCGACACGCGCTATCTGGTGAATGCGGCCTGCGTGGCGACCGGCACGCCGTTGATTTCCGGCGCGATCACGCAATGGGAAGGGCAGCTGTCGCTCTACGATCCGGCGAAGAATGCGCCCTGCTATGCCTGCGTCTTCCCCGAAGCGCCTGCCGCCGGGCTCGCGCCGAGCTGTGCCGAGGCGGGTGTGGTGGGCGCGCTGCCGGGCGTGGTGGGCTCGATGATGGCGACCGAGGCGATCAAGGAGATCACCGGCGCTGGGCAATCCGCGCGCGGGCGGCTGATGATCTATGATGCGCTTTGGGGCGAGAGCCGTCAGTTCGGCGTGAAGCGGCGCGCCGATTGCGCGGTTTGCGGCGAAGGGCGCGGCGCGGGGGATGGTCAATCCTGAGAACGCGCCCTAGCTTGCGATGCAAAGGAGACCCGCCATGACCAACCCGCTTCTCACCGACTGGACCGGCCCCTACAAACTGCCGCCCTTCACTGAGATTTCCGACGCCGATTTTGCGCCTGCGTTCGACGCGGCGCTGACCGAGGCGCGTGCCAATATCGCGGCGATCGCAGATAGCGCCGACGCCCCGACATTCGCCAATACGATCGAGGCGATGGAGCTGGCGGAAGAGGCGCTCGAGAAGGTCGCGGGCGTGTTCTACAACCTCGCCGGTGCCGATGCGACGCCTGCGCGGCAGGAGTTGATGCGCGATCTGGCCCCGAAGCTCGCCGCGTTTTCCTCCGAGATCACGATGAACACCGCGCTGTTCGGGCGGATCGACCAGCTGTGGCTGAGCCGCGAGAGCCTCGGGCTGAACGCCGAGCAGGCGCGGCTTCTGGAGCAGTATTACCAGATGTTCACCCGTTCCGGCGCGGCGCTGGAAGGGGATGCGGCCGAGCGGATGCGTGAGATCAAGCAGCGCTTCGCCTCGATCACCACGCAGTTCAGTCAGAACCTGCTGGCCGACGAGAGCGGTTGGTTCCGCCCGCTGGCCGAGGAAGACCTCGAAGGGCTGCCCGATTTCGTCGTGGACACCGCCCGCGCGGCAGGCAAGGAGCGCGGGCAGGACGGCCCGGTGCTGACGCTCTCGCGCTCGCTGATCGTGCCTTTCCTGCAATTCTCGCCCAATCGCGAATTGCGGCGTGCCGCCTATGAGGCCTGGACGTCGCGCGGGGCGAATGGCGGCGAGACCGACAATTGCGAGATCGCCGCCGAGGTGCTGAAGCTGCGCGAGGAGCGTGCGAAGCTTCTGGGGTACGAGAGCTTCGCCGCCTACAAGCTGGAGCCCGAAATGGCCAAGACGCCCGAGGCCGTGCGCGGCCTTCTCATGCGCGTCTGGGAGCCTGCGAAGGCCGCCGCTGAGGCGGATGCCGCGAAGCTGGCCGAGATGATGCATGCCGACGGGATCAACGGCGATCTGGAGCCGTGGGACTGGCGCTACTATGCCGAGAAGCGTCGCGTGGCAGAGCATGATTTCGACGAGGGGCAGATCAAACCCTATCTCTCGCTCGACGCGATGATCGGCGCGGCCTTCGACACGGCGAACCGCCTGTTCGGGCTCGAGTTCAAGGAGATCGACGGGCCGTTCTACCACCCCGACGTGCGCGGCTGGGAAGTGTCGCGCGGCGGCGAAGTTTTGGCCATCTTCCTAGGCGATTATTTCGCGCGCGGCTCGAAACGCTCGGGCGCGTGGTGCTCGGCGATGCGCTCGCAGCGCAAGCTGGGCGGCGCGCCGGTGCCGATCGTGGTGAACGTGTGCAATTTCGCCAAGGGCGATCCGGCGCTTCTGAGCCATGACGACGCGCGCACGCTGTTCCATGAATTCGGCCATGCGCTGCACCAGATGCTGTCGAATGTGACCTATCAGTTCCTGTCGGGCACCTCGGTCGCGCGCGATTTCGTGGAACTGCCGAGCCAGCTTTACGAGCATTGGCTCGACGTGCCCGAGACGCTGGAAAAGCACGCGCGCCATTACAAGACCGGCGAGCCGATGCCGATGGAGTTGCGCGAGAAGCTGAAAGGGGCCGCCACCTTCGATCAGGGCTTCTCGACGGTGGAATATCTCGGTTCGGCGCTGGTCGATCTGGCCTTCCACGAGGGCGCGGCGCCGGAAGATCCGATGGCGAAACAGGCCGAGGTGCTGCGGGAGATCGGCATGCCGCATGCGATCCGGATGCGCCACGCGACGCCGCATTTCGCCCATGTCTTCTCGGGCGACGGCTATTCGTCGGGCTATTACAGCTACATGTGGTCCGAGGTGATGGATGCCGATGCGTTCGAAGCCTTCGAGGAGGCAGGCGACGTGTTCGATCCGGAAACGGCGGCGAAACTCGAACGCTTCGTGCTGTCGGCGGGCAATTCGCGGCCGCCGGAGGAGCTTTATACCGAGTTCCGGGGCAAGATGCCGGGGGTGGAGCCTCTGCTGAAGGGCCGCGGGCTGCTTGATCCGGCCGCCTGAGCGGGTGGTGATGCCGGAGCCTCCGGCGGGGATATTTAAGGCAGTTGGAAGCAGGACAATCTGCCTTCCAACTGCTCGAAATATCCCGGGGGGCGGCGTAAGCCGCGGGGGCAGAGCCCCCTGTCGCGCTCAGCCCCGATAGACATCCTTGTGGATGATGACGTCGGCCTGCGGATAGGCTTCGACGATGGCGCGTTTGAGCGCGGCGCCGATGTCATGGGCCTCTTCCAGCGTTTGGTCGCCATCGAGTTCGATATGCAGGTTCACGAAGATCTGTGCCCCTGCGGTGCGGGTCTTGAGATCGTGGAAGCCGCGCACGCCGGGCCAGTCGCGGGCGATCTTGGCGATGCCTTCGATCACGTCGTCAGGGGCCGCGCGGTCCATCAGCGCGTGCCATGCGCCAATGAAGATCTTCGCCGCGCCGGCTAGCATGATCGCGGCGGCGATCAGGGCGACGATGCTGTCCACGTCGCCCCAGCCGAAGGCATGCGAGAGCCAGAGCGCGAGGATCGCGCCCAGCGTCGGCAGCAGATCGCCCACATAGTGCAGCCGGTCGGCGGCGACGACCTTGTTGCCGGTCTTGCGCGCCACGCGGCCCTGCCACCAGATCAGGCCGAAGGTGATCCCTGCGGAGGCGACCATGACCGCGATCCCAACACCTTCGGCGGCAAGCGGGGGCGGGGTCGGGGCCAGCAGGCGCTGAACGCCGGTGATGCCGATCGTGATGCCCGCGCCCAGTACGATCAGCGCCTGACCGAGGGCTGCGAGGTCTTCGGCCGAGCTATGCCCGAAGGCGTGATCGTCATCTGCGGGTTTCGCGGCATAGAGAATCGCGAGCAGCCCCGCGCCCGAGATCAACAGGTCCACCGCGCTGTCGGCGAGCGAGGCGCCGACCGAGAGCGCGCCGGTCTGCCACAGCGCCCAGGCCTTGATCGCCACGAGCAGTGCTGCGGTGCCGACCGAGGCCAGACCCGCCGAGGTGTTCATCCGGTGTTCGTTTTCGCTATAGGCCATCGCCGCCGTCTCTACCTTTGCGCCGATGCTCTAGCGCAGGTGAGCGTCTCAGTCACGGGTCTCGTCGGGGTCGACACCCCAGATTTCGGTTTTCGGCAGCCAGCCATCCGCGCCCGAGCCTTCGATTTCGCACCAATCATGGGTGCAGGCGCCGAGGCCCGCGATCGCGCCGGCCTGTGCCTTGGCGGTGACTGCGGATTTCGGGTCGGGACGGGCGTGGAGCGACACCATGTCCTGCATGACGATCACATTGCGCACGCCCGAAATCAGCGTGTAGTGAATCCAGCCGCCCTGACCTTCGTTATCCTCGACCCGCCGCCAATGGCCGAATTCGGCGGTGACTTTCAGCGGCATGCCGGGATGGGTGAAGACCCAGTCGATCCGGTGCGAGAGCGAGGGTCCGCGACGCACATTGCCCTTGGAGCCTTTGAGCGAGACATAGCGCGGGATCGGCAGGTGGGTGACCGGGCCGCGGCGCTGGGGTTTCGCCAGTTGCACGTCGGGGCCGTTGGGGGCGGGCTTGGCCACAGGCTTCGCTTGCGGCTTGGTGGTCTGGCTGGTTGCAGCGGGCTGAGCGGCGGGGGCGTTCGATTTCGACTGCGCGCCCGAGGCATTGCCCGACACGCTCCAGATTGCGCCGACCAGAATCGCAATTGAGGATACCGCCGCGAGGATTTTGCTGCCCGTCATCGTCCGCCTCATATCCCGGCCCGCCCGCTGGCTGATCCGCGGGTCTGCAACATCCGGCGCGCAATAAAATTGCGCTCCCATGTCGATTTCGGCCATTACTGCTCTTGCCGGGCCTTGTGCCTGCCCGCGTTGAGGGGCAGTTTGCATCCAACCGCCCCGCGATGGAAGAGAGGAGAGGACCGAGATGCCTGCACCGCGCCTGAGTGTTGTCGTGACGCGACGCCTGCCCGAGGTCGTCGAGACCCGGATGAAGGAATTGTTCGAGGTCGAGCTCAATCACGACGATCGCAAGATGAGCCGGGAGGAGCTGGTCGAAGCGATGAAACGTGCCGACGTCCTCGTGCCTTGCGTGACGGATCGGATCGACGCGTCGATGATCTCGCAGGCCGGCGAGCGTCTGAAACTGATCGCGAATTACGGGGCCGGGGTCGATCACATTGACGTTTCCTCGGCGCGTCAGCGCGGGGTTCTGGTGTCGAACACGCCGGGCGTCGTCACCGACGATACGGCGGATATGACCATCGCGCTGATGCTCGCGGTGACGCGGCGCATTCCCGAGGGACTCGCGCATATGCAGGCGGGCAATTGGGAGGGCTGGGCGCCCACCGCTTTCATGGGCCATCGCATCGGCGGCAAGCGGCTGGGCATTCTCGGCATGGGCCGGATCGGTCAGGCAGTGGCGCGGCGCGCCAAGGCTTTCGGGATGCAGATCCACTATCACAACCGCACCAAGGTTCACCCCGACATCGAGGCCGAGCTGGAGGCGACCTACTGGGACAGTCTCGACCAGATGGTGAGCCGGATGGACGTGATTTCGGTGAACTGTCCGCATACGCCCTCGACCTTCCATCTGCTCAATGCGCGGCGGCTGAAGATGCTCAAGCCAGAGGCGGTGATCGTGAACACGTCGCGGGGCGAGGTGATCGACGAGAACGCGCTGACCCGGGCGCTGCGCGCGGGCGAGCTGGCCGGGGCCGGGCTCGACGTGTTCGAGCATGGCGCGGAGGTCAATCCGCGGCTGCGCGAGCTGTCGAACGTGGTGCTGCTGCCGCATATGGGCTCGGCCACCGTCGAGGGGCGCGTCGAGATGGGCGAGAAAGTTCTGGTCAACATCAAGACCTTCGCCGACGGGCACCGCCCGCCGGATCTGGTCGTGCCGTCGATGACCTGATCCGCGCGAAACTGTTTTGAGGCCCCGGTGAGATCCGGGGCCTTTTCATTTGGGCTTCGGTTGAGTCGGGCCAGCAATGACGAAAGGCCCCGGGACACGCCCGGGGCCTTCGCTGGGAGCAGGGGCTGCCCCCGGCTCTCCGTCACATCATCCGAAGATTACTTCGCTTCGTATTTCGGAAGCTTCTTCAGTTGCTCTTCGGTCAAACCGGTATGCACGGTGATCGAGGTGTCGTTCTGCAGAACGGTCAGCTCGCTCGCCTTGATTTCGACCGGCTTGGCGCCAATGCCGAGGAAGCCACCCACGTCGATCACGACGCCCGAGACTTTACCGTCATTGCCCTGAACCAGCTCGGACACGTCGCCGACCTTGTCGTCGTTCGGGCCATAGACGCCTTCACCACGCAGCGTGTCGGGAGCGACCGAAGCGATATCGACTTTCTGGCCGTCTTCCTGGTCAGCTTGACCCATGGTGCCCACGGCAGCGGCAGTGCTGTCGACAGCGTCGTCGATCGCGTTGCCGGTCTCGTTCGCGGCTTCCTTGGTCGCTTCGCCAGCGTTGTCAGCCGCGTTCTCGACGGCTTGGCCAGTCGCGTTTGCAGCTTCCTTGGTGTTCTGAGCGGCGTCTTTCGCCATCTCTTCGGTCTTGTCGCCAGCGTTGTTCATCGCCTGCTCGGTTTCCTGCGCGGCGTTCTGAGCAGCGTCGGCAGTGTTCTCGGCGGCGTTGTCCATCGCTTCGCCTGCGTTGTCGGCAGCCTGAGCGGTCTTGTCGGCAGCTTCGTTCGCAGCGGCGCCTGCAGCAGCGGCGGTCGCGGTGGCAGCGGCTTCGGCGTTGTCGCCAGCCTCATCCATCTTCTGCGACGCATCGGCGTTCTGCATGTCTTCGCCGTTGCCGTTCATGTCGCCATTGGCGTCCGCGCTGAACGCAGTCTGCATTTCGGCGTCATATTTCGGCGCTTGGTCCAGCTGGTCCTTGCTGCCCTGAGCGACGACGAAATAGGAATTATCGGTGTCGCCGTCGGGGATCAGGTTGAGCGAATCCATCGAGATCGCGACGGTTTTCTCGCCAATGCCGAGGAAACCACCCACGTCGACGAGCACGGCATCGACTTCGCCGTTGGTGCCGATCACGACGTCGCTGACTTCGCCAACGTCATCCCAGCTATCCTGCGCTTCGTTGATCGCGGTCTTCGCGTCGACCTTGTCCTTCGAGATGTAAACGCGCTTGCCCATGAGGCCCGAGGCGTTGAAGGAATCCGGAATCGACTTCATGAACATGTCGCCCGACATGTTGGCCGAAGCGTTCGCGTTGGCTTCAGCCGTCGCGTTTGCATTTGCTTTGTCTTCGGCATGTGCGGGCAGGGCAAGCATCAGGCCGATGGCGGTAGTGGTGATGAGCTTTTTCATATCTCGTCTCCCTTTCGTTTTAAGTGAGGCGCGTCGGTCCCGGTTTCCGGTTTCCCCGGCCTCTGATGGTCTCAAAACTGGTGAAACCGCGCACAGTTCCTGTGCAAATGGGGGAAAAATTTTTGCAATTCGCGGGAACAAAACACGGATTCGCGACTCGCCTCACGGAAGCGTCATCGCGGGGTTTGCGCGCGTCCAATGGGGCTTGAGCTTTCATAATCGGGTCCCGCCGGGCAGGCGCCGCGCCCCCGAAGCGCCGCGCGTGCGCTTTTGTCGTTTTTGTCGCGCGAATGTCGCCCGGATCGGATTGCGTTTGCGATTATGAGGGTCAATCTGCCCCTACGTCCGTATCGGCAAGGAGGCCCCGCGATGAAATCCCATGTGAAAGCTTTGGTCGTCGGTGGCGGCGCAGTCGGGTGCGGTGTCGCCTACCATCTTGCCAAGGCGGGCTGGGACACGCTGCTGATCGAGCGCGACGAGCTGACCTCGGGCTCGACTTGGCACGCGGCGGGTCTGCTGCCGCTGTTCAACATGAGCTACGCGACGACCCACATCCACAAATACTCGGTCGATTTCTACAAGACGCTGGAAGCCGAGACCGGGCTGAATGCGGGCTTCGCGATCGTGGGCAACCTGCGCATGGCGCAGACGCAAGAGCGGATGGACGAATACAAGCTTTATTCCTCCGTCGCCGAGACCGCGGATGTCTATCACGAGTTTCTGACGCCCGCGCAGATGAAGGAGCGCTGGCCGCTTCTGAACACCGAAGACCTCAAGGGCGCGCTGTTCCACCCGCAGGACGGCTATATCAACCCCGCCGACGTGACGCAGGCGATGGCCAAAGGCGCGCGCCAGCACGGCGCCGAGATCGCGCGCAAGCTGCAGGTCAACGCCTATCGCTGGACCGGCTCGGAATGGGTCGTGACGCTTGAGAAGATGGTCGAGAAGGGCGGCAACCTCGTCGGCTCCGGCGAAGAGATCGAGATCCGCGCCGAGCATGTCGTGACCTGCACCGGCAACCACGCACAGCGCACCGCACGCCTGCTGGGCATCAAGATCCCCGCGATCCCGGTCGAACACCAGTTCATCGTCACCGACGCCGACCCGGCGCTGGTGAAATGGCGTGCCGAGGGCAACCCGGAGCACCCGGTGCTGCGCGATGCCGATGCGAAATGGTATGTCCGCGAGGAACGCGGCGGCTGGATTCTCGGCCCCTACGAGCGCAACGCGCCCGCGCGCTTCCTCTATGACGTGCCGGAGACCTTCCGCGCCGATCTGTTCCAGCTCGATCTGGAGCGTATCGAAGAAGAATACATGTCGATGATCCATCGCCTGCCGACCTCGGAAGAAGTCGGCCTGAAGGACGATTTCAACGGCCCGATCTGCTACACGCCCGACGGCAACCCGCTAGTCGGCCCCGCGCCGGGGCTGCGCAACATGTGGCTGGCGGAAGGCTTCTCCTTCGGCATCACCGCCGCAGGCGGCACCGGCTATTACCTCGCGCAGATGATGGTCGAGGGCGAAGCCGAGATCGACATGGCGAGCCTCGATCCCAAGCGCTACGGCAGCTGGATGACCACCGAATACGCGGCGCGCAAGAACGAAGAGGCTTACGAGCACGTCTTCATCCTGCACCACCCCGATGAAGAGCGCGAAGCCTGCCGTCCGCTGCGCACCGCCCCCGCCTATGATCGCCAGGTCGCGGCAGGCGCGCAGATGGGCCAGACCAACGGCTGGGAACGCCCGAACTATTACGGCCCCAAGGATGCGCCCTCGAGCTTCGATCATGACAGCCGATCGTTCCGGCGCGGCGAATGGTGGCAATATGCCAAGGCCGAGGCCGAGGCGCTGCGCGACACCGCCGGTCTGATCGACGCCTCCGCCTTCACCAAACATATGGTGCGTGGCCCCGGCGCGACCGCCTTCCTCGATGCCTTCACCTGCAACAAGCTGCCGAAAGTGGGCCGGATCAACCTGACCTACGCGCTGACCGAAGCCGGCACGACCCGCACCGAATATACGATCGTGCGTCTGGCCGAGGACGAATACTACCTGATCTCGGCGGGCGCCTGGACCGATTACGACGGCGACTTCCATCGTAAATCGATCGAGGATTTCCGCGCGGCGGGCGGCGACTATGTCGATTGCCACGACGTGACGACCCAATGGGGCGTCTTCGCGCTGGCGGGCCCCAATGCGCGCAAGATTCTGCAGGAGGTGGTCAAGGACGCCTATCCGGAGACGGTGCTGTCGAACAAGCGCTTCCCGTGGCTCTCGATGCGCAATATCGAGTTGGGCATGTGCCCGGTCCGCGCCGTGCGCGTGGCCTATACGGGCGAGCTGGGCTGGGAACTGCATCACCCGGTCGAATTCGGCCGCTACCTCTGGGACCTGCTGGTCGAGGCGGGCGAGAAGCACGGGATGAAGTTGGTGGGCGCGCGCGCGCAGAACTGGCTGCGTCAGGAGAAGAGCTATCGCGCCTTCGGCAACGAGCTGGGCCGCGACGCGACCCCGCAGGAAGCCGGTCTCGACCGCTTCATCGACCTCGAGAAGGAGTTCACCGGCAAGCAGGCGATGCTCGACACCGGCATCCGCTCGAAATGCGTGACGCTTCTGATCGATGGGCCGGACGATGCCGATCCCTGGGGCAAGGAAGTCATCAAAAAGGATGGCGAGCGCGTCGGGCGTCTGACGTCGGGCGGCTGGTCGGTGGCCTTCGGCAAGCAGATCGGAATGGGCTATGTGGGCCCCGATCTGGCCGAGCCGGGCACCAAGCTGAGCGTGCGTATCCTCGGCGCCGATTACCCGGCGGAAGTGACCGAGGACAGCCCGCACGATCCGAGCAACGCGCGAATCCGCGTCGACGGCTGAGCCTCGATTGATTGAGACCGGAGAAGGGGGGCGCTGCCCCCCTTTTCGCTGCGCGAATTCACCCCCCGGGATATTTGCGCCAAGGCGAAGGGGGAAACTCTGCGGTCTTCGCCTTGGTGAAAATATCCCGGGGGAGGCGCGCGTCTCGCGCCGGGGGCGGAGCCCCCTCAACTTTGGTCACATCACGCAGCGCCATTCTTTTGGCTTGACGCAGGTCAAGGATTTCGCCCGCGCCCCGTGTCACGCCGCGAGGGACGAAATGCGAAGGAGACCTGCGATGAGCTACAAGGCGAAAATCGACGAGATGCGCAACGAGCTACGCGTGATGAACAAGACGATACCCGACGCTGTCGGCGGTTTCGGTGTGCTGTCGAAAGCCGTGAAGGAGAACGGGCCGCTCGATGTGAAGACCAAGGAATTCATCGCGCTCGGTATGGCGGTCGTGCTGCGTTGCGAGCCCTGCATCATGTTCCATGTCGAGGCGCTGATGAAGGCGGGCGGCACGCGCGAGGAACTGGGCGACGTGCTCGCCATGGCGATCCAGATGGGCGGTGGCCCGGGGGTGATGTATGCCGGTCACGCGCTGGGCTGCTGGGATGAGCTGGCCGCCGCGAAAGGCTGAGCTGCCCCGCTCTGCGACATGTTGTCAGGCCCGCGCCGGAAAGGCGCGGGCCGTTTCGTTTCATTCACGACAAATCTAATGAAGGACAGACAGATGAAACGCATCGCTTCTCTCGCCGCCCCGTTTGCCGCTGCACTGCTGCTCGGTGCCGCTCCGGGGTTCGCGCAAACCGCCCCGGTGCCGGGGCAGGAATTCCTCCTGCAATGGGATCTCGATGGCGATGGCGGCGTCACGCTGTCCGAAGCCCGTGAGCGGCGCGGCGACATTTTCACGATGTTCGACGCGAACGAGGATGACACTTACTCCGTCGCGGAAATCGCGATGATCGACGAGCATAAGGAAATGGAGCGCGAGGCTGGCAAAGGTCCGGGGCATCAGATGCCCGAGGGCATGGGGCAGGGGCCCGGCAAGCGACAGGGTCAGGGCCGCAACGCGATGCGCGCGGGCCACGATATCCCGACCGCCGAGGGGCTGCGGGCCTTCGATGCGAATGGCGACGGGGTGATCTCGCGCGCGGAATTTGTGGGTGGCACCGATCAGTGGTTCGCGATGCGCGATCGCAACGGTGATGGCGTGCTGACCAAGGCCGATTTCGGCCCCCGGAGCTGAGCGACCCCTCTTAGGCGAAGCCTCGCCGATGTCAAAAGACGCCCGCCTGTCAGCGATGACAGGCGGGCGTTTGCATGAGAGGCTGGGAAAAAATCACGGGGGAGTGAGCATGGGGATTTCACGCAGGTTCTTCGTCTCGGGCGCAGCCTTGGCCTTGGCGGGCTGCGGCGGCGCGCCAAGTGGCAAGCAGGCCAAATTGATGCGTCCGGCAGTGTTGTCGGCCTCGAACTACCGGGCGAGCGGCATTCCCGCGCGCTTCGGCGATACCGACCCGCATGATTGGGAAGGTCTGGCGCCGGCGCGGTTGCCGGTGCACGGGATCGACGCGGCGCGCTATCAGGGCGAGATCGACTGGCGCCGGGCGCGCGCGGCGGGGGTGTCCTTCGCGTGGCTCAAGGCGACCGAAGGGGGCGATCACTCCGATCCGGGTTTCCACATCAACGCGACCCGCGCGCGGGCGGCGGGCGTGCCGGTCGGGGCCTATCACTTCTATTACTTCTGCCGCTCCCCCGAAGAGCAGGCCGATTGGTATATCCGCAACGTGCCGCGCCGCCGGGGCGATCTGCCGCCCGTGCTGGATATCGAGTGGAACCACACCTCGCGTACCTGCCAGCGTCGTCCTGCGGCCCATGTCACCCGCGCCGAGATGCACCGTTTCCTCGCGGCCCTGACGCGTCATTACGGCACGCGCCCGGTGATCTACACGACGATCGATTTCTGGCGTGACAACGATCTGTCGCGCTTCTCCGGCTATGAAATGTGGCTGCGCTCGGTCACCGCGCACCCGATGGAACGCTACCCCGGCGCCGATTGGAGCTTCTGGCAGTATAGCGGCACGGGTGTCGTGCCGGGCGTGCCGGGGAACGTGGACATGAACGCCTTCGCGGGCTCTCCGGCCGCGTGGCAAAGCTGGCTCGCGCGGCGGGCACAGCGGGCGTGACCCGGGCGCAGCGCCCTCAGGGAATATGAAAAGGCCGCGCGGATCGCTCCGTGCGGCCTTTGTCTTGAACCCGGTGCGATCGCTTATTGCAGCGAACGCACGCTCACTTCGCCCTCTTTGCGGCTCTTGATCGCCGAGACGGCGGCGATGGAGGCGGCGGCGGTGGTGAAGTAGGGGATCTTGTCATAGAGCGCGACCGCGCGGATGTCGCGGCTGTCCGAGATCGCCTGGCTGCCGTCGGTGGTGTTGAAGACGAGGTCGATCTCGTCATTCTTCAGCCGGTCGACGATGTTCGGGCGGCCCTCATAGACCTTCAGAACCTTCTCGCTTTCCACGCCATGTTCGGCGAGCCATGCGGCGGTGCCGCCGGTGGCGACGATGGTGAAGCCCATCGAGACCAGCGATGCGGCGGCTTCGGCCAGATCGTCGGTCTTGTTCGAGTCCTTGATCGAGAAGAACACGCGGCCGCTTTCGGGCAGCACGGTGCCCGCGCCAAGCTGGGCTTTCCAGAAGGCCGACGGGAAGTCGCGATCCCAGCCCATCACCTCGCCGGTGGAGCGCATTTCCGGGCCGAGCAGCGTGTCGACGCCCGGGAAGCGGGCGAAGGGCAGCACGGCTTCCTTGACCGAGAACCACGGCGTTTGCGGATCGGCCAGCGTCAGCGGATCGGCGAAGGGCAGCGGCGTGTCGGGGCCGACGCCTTCGGGGTAGGGCGGGCGCGCCGGGAAGGCCGAAAGCTTCTCGCCCGCCATCAGACGCGCTGCGATCGACGCGATGGCCGAGTCGGTAGCTTTCGCGACGAAGGGCACGGTGCGCGAGGCGCGCGGATTGACCTCGAGGACGTAGATATCGCCGTCCTTGATCGCGAATTGCACGTTCATCAGGCCGACCACGTTGAGGCCCTTGGCCATCTTCTCGGTCTGAACCTTCAGCTCGGCCACGATTTCGGGGCTCAGCGAGTAGGGCGGCAGCGAGCAGGCCGAGTCGCCCGAGTGGACGCCAGCTTCCTCGATATGCTGCATGATGCCAGCGACATGGACGCTTTCGCCGTCGCAAAGCGCATCCACGTCGACCTCGATCGCGCCCGCCAGATAGCTGTCGAGCAGCACCGGGTTGTCGCCCGAGACCACCACGGCCTCTTTGATGTAGCGCTTGAGGTGGTCGAGGTCGCGCACGATCTCCATCGCGCGGCCGCCCAGCACGTAGGAGGGGCGGATCACTAGCGGATAGCCGACGCGGCCGGCGATCTCGAAGGCTTGCTCGTCCGAGCTTGCGATGCCGTTGACGGGCTGCTTCAGGTCCAGACGGTTGAGCAGGTCCTGGAACCGCTCGCGGTCTTCGGCGAGGTCGATCGCGTCGGGCGTGGTGCCGAGGATCGGGATGCCTTCGGCCTCCAGCGCGTTCGCGAGTTTCAGCGGCGTCTGGCCGCCGAACTGGACGATCACGCCGTGCAGCGTGCCGTTATCCTGCTCGACCCGCAGGATTTCGAGCACATGTTCCAGCGTGAGCGGCTCGAAATAGAGGCGATCCGAGGTGTCGTAGTCGGTCGACACGGTCTCGGGGTTGCAGTTGACCATGATGGTCTCGTAACCCGCATCGGTCAGCGCGAAACAGGCGTGGCAGCAGCAATAGTCGAACTCG
>NZ_DFRG01000270.1:0-22812 GCF_002378135.1 Thioclava sp. UBA3469 | reverse complement strand
TTCCTTGTCCTGATGCGCATAGATCGTGTCGTAGAACAGCGTCCAGGCCATGCCCGCGAAATAGAGCACAACGGGCGGCCAACTCAGGCTGCCGGTATGCGCGACCCACAAAAGCAGCGCGCCCCAGTTGAACGCGATCCCGAGGAAGATCTGAGGCCACCAGGTGAAGCGCTTGGCGAAGGGATAGATCGCGACCGGACCGAGCGACACGATCCCGAGGATGATTGCGGGCGTGTTGAAGGTCAGCAGGATCGCGAAGGAGATCAGCGACTGGATCACCGCCCAGGCCAGCGCCTGTTTCGTCGAGACCTGCCCCGAGGGGATCGGCCGCGAGCGGGTGCGCGCCACGCCCGCGTCAATGTCTCGGTCAGTGATGTCGTTCCATGTGCAGCCCGCGCCGCGCATCAGAAAGGCCCCGATGGAAGCGCCGATGGCAAGCCACAGGTCCCACCAGATGAAGCCGCCCGTCGAGGATGCCGCCAGCGCGATCGACCAGTAGCAGGGCAGCAGCAGCAGCCATGTCCCGATCGGTCGGTCGGCGCGGCTCAAGCGCAGGTAGGGCCGCGTCCATGCCGGGGCCAGCCGGTCGACCCAGTTGCCGCGATAGGCATCCGCGACCGTGCCGTTCGCGTCGTTCGGGGTCTCGCCCGTGCTCGCGTTTGCCGCCTCTGGCGTTTCGGTTTTTCCGCTCATACAGTCCGCCTCATGGAACGTGCCAAGATCAGGCTCTGTGTAGAGCACCCGCTGGGCGCGGGGCAAGCCGTGCCTCTGACTCAGGACGAAGCGCATTACCTCTTTGCGGTGATGCGGCTGGCCGTGAACGCCCGTGTGGCGCTGTTCAACGGGCGCGATGGCGAGTGGACGGCGGAGGTCGTCGAGGCCCACAAGAAGCGCGGTATTCTGGCCTGCGTCGAGCAGGCCGCGCCTCAGCTCGCGCCGCCCGATCTCTGGCTGATCTTCGCGCCGATCAAGAAAGAGCGCACCGATTTCATCGTCGAGAAGGCGACCGAGCTGGGCTGCGCCAAGGTGTTGCCGGTGCAGACCGAGTTCACCAATTCCGCACGCATCCGGCAGGACCGTTTGCAGGCCCATGCCAAGGAAGCGGCGGAGCAATGTCTGGGCACCTATGTGCCCCCGGTCGAGGATTTGCAGGGGCTCAAGAAGCTGCTGGATGGCTGGGATCCGAGCCGTCGTATCCTCTGGGCGGATGAGGCTTTGGTTGGGCCCGCTGAGACGCTCGCAGGTCTCGAACCCGGCCCTTGGGCGATCCTGATCGGGCCCGAAGGCGGGTTCTCGGAGGCCGAGCGCGAGATGCTCCGCGCCCTCGATTTCGTGACCCCCGTCAGTCTCGGCCCGCGCATCCTGCGCGCCGATACGGCGGTCTGCGCGGCGATCACATTGTGGCAATCGGCGCTGGGAGACTGGCGGTGATCCGTCCCGAGGTCGCAGAAGGCTTCAAGCGCTGGAGCGAGGTGATCGCGGCGGGCGTCGTGGTGGCGTTCGGTGCGTGGTTGATCTGGCTCGGTGGATTGATCCTTATGCCGCTGGGACTGGTCGCGGTGGCGCTCGGGCTTGGCTGGGCGCTGATCGGCTGGCGTCGGTTACGCTTCGCGCGTGAAACAAATGCGCCGGGTCTGGTCGAGATCGACGAAGGCCGCATCTCCTATTTCGCAGCCAGCCGGGCGCGCGCCATTGCGGGGCCGGGCAGCAATGTCTCGGCGCTCGGGATGGGCGGCGAATTGCCCCTGCGCGAATTGGCGGAAATCCGTCTGCTGACGCTGCAGGGCCAGCAATATTGGCGGCTGCGCAGCCTCTCGGGCGAGGCGCTTCTGATCCCTCTCGATGCAGCGGGGGCGGATGGGCTCTACGATGCCTTCGCGAGCCTGCCGGGGATCGACATGGGGAAGATCTCTGCCGCGCTTGACCAAAAGTCTGCCGCACAGAGCCTCTGGACCCGCAAACAGGTTTCACGCTTGACTTGAGCCAACCCCCGCGCCACCTGTGGCGCTCCATAAAGCGACGCGAGAAAAGACATGTCCATTCCGCAGCAGGGCGGTGGCCCGATCGAGCGCTTCGAGCAACTGGCCGAATATCTGGCCGAAGGTGAGAAGCCGCGCGACGACTGGCGCATCGGCACCGAGCATGAAAAATTCGGCTATTGCGCGGACAAGCAATTGCCGCTGCCCTATGACGGCCCGCGGTCGATCAAGGCGATGCTGGAAGGTCTGCGCGACCGCTTCGGCTGGAAGCCGGTGGAAGAGCAGGGCAGGATCATCGGGCTGGAACTGAACGGCGCGAATGTCAGCCTCGAGCCGGGCGGTCAGCTGGAGCTGTCGGGCGCGCCGCTCGAGACGATCCACCAGACCTGCGACGAGGTGAACGAGCATCTGCGCGAAGTGCAGTCGGTCGCCGACGATATCGGTGTGAAGTTCATCGGTCTGGGCGCGGCCCCGATCTGGACGCAGGAACAGATGCACATGATGCCCAAGGGGCGCTATCGGCTGATGACCGATTACATGGGCCGCGTGGGCGAGCTGGGCACGCAGATGATGTATCGCACCTGCACCGTGCAGGTGAATCTCGACTTCGGTTCGGAAGCCGACATGGTGCAGAAGATGCGCGTGGCGCTGGCGCTGCAGCCGGTTGCGACCGCTCTCTTCGCCAATTCGCCCTTCCTCGATGGCAAGCCCAACGGCATGAAATCGTGGCGCAGCCATATCTGGCAGAACCTCGACGATGCGCGCACGGGCATGCTGCCCTTCATGTTCGAAGAGGGTGCGGGCTACGAGGCTTACGTGAACTACGTCCTCGATGTGCCGATGTATTTCGTCTATCGCGACGGCAAATATATCGACGCGCTGGGCCAGTCCTTCCGCGACTTCCTGAAGGGCGAGCTGCCCGCGCTACCCGGCGAGAAGCCGACGCTGAGCGACTGGGCCGATCACCTGACCACCGTCTTCCCCGAAGCGCGCGCGAAGAAATTCATCGAGATGCGCGGTGCCGATGGCGGGCCGTGGCGGCGTCTGTGTGCGCTGCCCGCGCTCTGGGTCGGTCTGCTTTACGACCAGACAGCGCTGGATGCGGCATGGGATCTGGTGAAAGGCTTCGATCACGAGACCCGCGAAGGTCTGCGCCGCGCGGCGGCGGTCGATGCGCTGCAGGGCGAGTTCAATGGTGTGAAGCTGCATGACCTCGCACGCGAGACGGTGGCGATCGCGAAATCCGGTCTGGCGGCGCGGGCGAAGCCCGGCGCGGGCGGGATGATCCCCGACGAGACCCATTTCCTCAATGCGCTGGAAGAGAGCGTCGAGACAGGCCGGGTGCCTGCCGACGAGCTTCTCGAGAAGTATCACGGCGAGTGGAATGGCGATCTGAGCAAGATCTACGCCGAATACAGCTACTGAGCAGAGGGCAGGGCGGTCTGCCGCCCCGCCGTTCCTCTCACCGCGACCCCAGCCGCTCGCGCACCCATTGAGGGACCAGCACGCTCGCCGGGCCCTGGCGCGATGTGTCGAACATCTCGCTGCCTGCCGAGCGGTCGAGGTTCAGTTCCAGCGTCTCCACCCCGCACATCGCGGCGTCCTGCACGAAGCCTGCCGCGGGATACACATTGCCGCTCGTGCCGATCGAGACGAACAGGTCTGCGGCCTCCAGCTCGCGGATGATCCGATCCATCTGATATGGCATCTCGTTGAACCAGACGATGTCGGGCCGCGTGGCCTTGCGCCCGCAGCCGGGGCAGGTGTCTTGCGGCTGCATCGCCTCGGGCGCGGGCCAGCGATGGTCGCAGGCGTGGCACAGCGCGCCGAAGAGCGAGCCATGCATGTGGATCACGTTCTGAGAGCCGGCGCGCTCGTGCAGGTCATCGACATTCTGCGTCACCACCAGAACCTCGTGGCCCGGATCGGCCTCCAGCTCGGCCAGCGCGAGATGGGCGGGGTTCGGCTGGGCCGCGCGCGCTGCTGCCCGGCGCGCATTGTAGAAACGGTGCACCAGCGCGGGGTCGCGCGCGAAGCCCTCCGGCGTCGCTACGTCCATGATGCGGTGTTCCTCCCAGAGGCCGTCACTTGCCCGAAACGTGCGGATGCCGCTTTCGGCAGAAATTCCCGCGCCCGTCAGAATCACGACCTTGGCCATCGCTGCGCCCTCCGTTATCACTTCCCCTATGCGTATCCTCTTTCTCTGCCTTGGCAACATCTGCCGCTCGCCCGCCGCCGAAGCGGTGACCCGTCACAAGGCCGCCGTGGCCGGGCTCGATATCGAGTTCGACAGTGCAGGCACCGGCACCTGGCATCTCGGAGAGCCGCCCTACGATCCTATGATCGCGGCGGCGGAAGCGCGCGGCTACGACATGCGCAGCCTGCGCGCACGGCAGATCCAGCCCGCCGACTACGACGGGTTCGATGTGATCCTCGCGATGGATGAGAATAACCTGCGCGATGCGCTTGACGGGGCGCCGCGCGAGATGCGCGCTCAGGTGCAGATGTTCATCGACGGGCCGGAGGGGCCGCGCGATGTGCCCGATCCCTATTTCACTCGCAATTTCGATGGAGCCCTCGATCTGATCGAGGCGGGCGCGGATCAACTGATTGCCGACCTGCTGGCCGATGAGGAAGAAAAGCGGCGCGGGCAGTAGACCGCGCGCCGCCGATCAAGCGCTTACTTGCAGAAGCCTTCCGCCGTCGCGGCGAAATTCTTGTAGCGGTCCCAGAAGTCCGAATCCGACTGGCGGTCGGACATGCGCACTTCCTGCGCGCGGTCGGGATCGTGGAAGAAGCTGGCGGCGCGGCGCTGGTCGCGATGGCTCAACGTCATGTCCGCGACTTGCTGGATGCAGCCGCAGGTGCCGGGATTGCTGGCGCGGCCCGCTTTCTGACACGCGTTGTCGATCGGCCCGGCCGAAGCCATCGAAGCAAGCGCCATGGCGCCCGAGAATGCACAGAGTCCGAGTGTGGTCTTGAAAATCATCTACTGCCCCTTTGTCGTTGCGGCCGGCATGTGTTTGCCGATCCTGCCTGCTCATTTGTCCGCGATTCTAACTCAAATTCAAAAAGCGGGCAACAAAACAGGCAGGATTCCGCCGGTTCGGGGCAGGGGAGGGAACCCGTTTTCTAGTCGTCGCGTTGCGCGTGCACGGGCCCACTACATCTGGATGGCGTTCGCCCTCCAGATCACTCTTCGACCGGGGTGGCCTCGTAGCCTGCGCCTTTCAGAGCGCTGATCACGGTGGATTCGGGCAGCCCTTCCACCTCGACCTCGCGATCTTCCAGATAGACATCGGCCTTGCCGCCGACCTCTTCGATCGCAGCCTCGACCGAGGCTTTGCAGTGCCCGCAGGTCATGTTCGGAACGGAATAGATCATCTTGCGTCTCCCGTGTTTCGTGTCTCAGGGATATGTCGGACGCGACCGGGCCGAGGTCAATGGCAGATGGCGTTCAATCCCTCTTCCCGGCCCGCTTTTTCCCCTGTATACGCGCGCCCATGACTGATCTTGATCGCATCCGCAATTTCTCCATCGTGGCGCATATCGACCACGGTAAATCCACGCTCGCCGACCGGCTGATCCAGCTGACCGGTACCGTGGCCGAACGCGATATGAAGGACCAACTCCTCGACGCGATGGATATCGAGCGAGAGCGCGGCATCACGATCAAGGCCAACTCGGTGCGGATCGACTATCCCGCCAAGGACGGCAAAACCTATGTGCTGAACCTGATCGACACCCCCGGCCACGTCGACTTCGCCTATGAAGTCTCGCGCTCGATGCAGGCGGTCGAGGGCTCGCTGCTGGTCGTCGATGCCTCGCAGGGCGTCGAGGCGCAGACGCTGGCCAACGTCTATCAGGCGATCGACGCGGATCACGAGATCGTTCCGGTCCTGAACAAGATCGACCTGCCCGCGGCAGAGCCCGAGCGCGTGAAAGAGCAGATCGAGGACGTGATCGGGATCGACGCCTCGGATGCCGTCGAGATTTCCGCGAAGACTGGTCTGGGCATCCCGGACGTTCTGGAAGCCATCGTGCAGCGTCTGCCAGCGCCGCAGGGCGACCGTGACGCGCCGCTGAAAGCGATGCTGGTGGATTCGTGGTATGACCCCTATCTGGGCGTCGTCGTTCTGATCCGTGTCATGGATGGCGTGATCAAGAAGGGCGACCAGATCAAGATGATGAAGACGGGGGCGACCTACAAGCTCGACCGTCTCGCCGTTCTGAAGCCCGCGATGGTCAATATCGACGAACTGGGCCCCGGCGAAATCGGCGTCTTCACCGCTTCGATCAAACAGGTGCGCGACACCAAGGTCGGCGACACGATCACCCACGAGAAGAAGCCCTGCGCCAAGGCGCTGCCGGGCTTCAAACCCTCGATCCCGGTCGTGTTCTGCGGCCTCTTCCCGGTCGATGCGAACGATTTCGAAGCGCTGCGCGACGCGATCGAGAAACTGCAGCTGAACGATGCGAGCTTCTCGGCCGAGATGGAAACCTCGGCAGCGCTCGGCTTCGGCTTCCGCTGCGGCTTCCTCGGCCTGTTGCACCTCGAAGTGGTGCGCGACCGTCTGGAGCGGGAATACGATCTCGATCTGATCACCACCGCGCCCTCGGTCGTGTTCAAGATCCACATGAAGGACGGGGAAGTGATCGAGCTTCACAACCCCGCCGACATGCCCGACCTGACCTATGTCGACCATATTGAGGAGCCGCGCATCAAGGCGACGATCCTCGTGCCGGACGAATATCTGGGCGATGTGCTCAAGCTCTGTCAGGACCGCCGCGGCATCCAGCAGGACCTGACCTATGTCGGTGGCCGCGCGATGGTGGTCTATGACCTGCCGCTCGCCGAGGTCGTGTTCGACTTCTACGACCGCCTGAAATCGGTCACCAAGGGCTATGCCAGCTTCGACTACCAGATCACCGAATATCGCGAGGACTACCTCGTGAAGATGTCGATTCTCGTCAATGACGAGCCGGTCGACGCGCTCTCGATCATGGTTCACCGCGACCGCGCCGAGGCCCGCGGCCGCGCGATGTGCGAGAAGCTGAAAGACCTGATCCCGCGCCACATGTTCAAGATCCCGATCCAAGCCGCCATCGGTGGCCGCGTGATCGCGCGCGAGACGCTGTCGGCGATGCGCAAGGACGTGACCGCGAAATGCTACGGCGGCGACGCGAGCCGGAAGAAGAAACTGCTGGAGAAGCAGAAGGCCGGTAAGAAGAAGATGCGCCAGTTCGGGAAGGTCGAAATCCCGCAGAGCGCGTTCATTGCGGCGCTGAAGATGGATGAGTGATCTTCCGCGAAATTGACGAATAAGGCCCGGCGATTGCGCCGGGCCTTTTCATTTCGGGCGGGTCAGTCACGTCCTTTCTGAGGAACATGCGACGCCACCCTCACGTTCTCCTTCCAGACCTATTTCAGGAGGAAACGACATGACCGACCAAGCCAAGATCGAGAAAGATTTCTGGGACGCGCTCGACTCGGATCGCACCGTGATGCTGGCGCGCGCGGGCGTCGAGACGGCAGCGCCGCGCCCGATGACGGCGATCGTCGAGGAGAAGCCCGGCCCTGTGTGGTTCTTCACCGCGCGCGACACGGAATTGATGGACGGGTTGGCCCCCGGTGCGGGGGCGATGTTCACCTTCTCGGACAAGGGCCACAAGGTCTTCGCGACCGTCACGGGGCGTCTGACCGAACATACCGACCCCGAGACCGTGGAGCGGCTTTGGAACCCCTTCATCGGCGCCTGGTATGAGGGCAAGGATGACCCCAAGCTGGTGCTGCTGCGCTTCGATCCGGATCAGGCCGAGATCTGGGACAGCGGCAATGCGCTGGTCGCGGGCGCGAAGATCCTGCTCTCGTCGGACCCGGGCGAGTCGATGAAAGACCGCGTCGCTCATGTGAATTACTGAGCCGGGCGCGTCCCTGACGTCAGAGGCAAGAAAAAGGCCCCGGAAATCTCCGGGGCCTTCGATTTTTTCGTTTGGCTGTCAGGCTTGGAATTTAGCGCGCCTGACGCGCCTCGCCCGCGATCGTGTTGCCTGCAACGGACAGGTCCTGACCTGCGCCTTGCACGGTGTTGCAAGCCGCGAGGCCCAGAAGGATTACGGTCATTGCCGCCATTTGAACCGATTTCGTCATCTCTTACGCTCTCCTATTAAGCCATCACCGGCCAACGTACGAAAAAATTTACGGTTCCGTGGAACTGGAGGCAAGGAGCGGCGTTTTGCCCTCGAACACATAAGGGAGAGCCCGAATGAAGAAGCCTCTGCGCCTTTTCCTCGCCGCCCTCTCGGCCCTCGTCGTGACCGGGGTCGTGGTGATCGCAGCTCTGACTTTCGGCTTTGTCGGATGGCAGGAATTCGCGTTCGCCGTGATCGTCGGGATTGTCTTAGGAATTCCCGCAGGTCTCTGGACCGAGCGGCGCATAAAAAGGAATGACCCGTTCTGGCCGCCCCGCCAGGCATGATCCCTGTCAGAACGGTCTTGCGGCCCCTGCTTTGTCCCTCGCGGGGGCCGCACACTCCGCCCGAGCTGGTTAACTTCTTGTTAATTAAGCTCTGAAAGGCTCCGGGTTGTCCCTCCCCGGAGCCTTTCAATGTCTAAAGCCCCGTTTTTCTTTATTCTTGGCCTTCTCGCGGGCTGCGCGTCTCCGGCGCCGCAGTTTCTCGGCGCGTCGCGGCATGACCTCACGCTCGACGGCATCGACTTCGTCGTCTTCCTCAAGGGAGACCGGGCGGAGGTGGTGCGCATGGGCTATCTGCGCCGGGCAGAGCGGGGGCGCGTGCCGCCCCTGATGATCCGCGCGGCAGAGCAGGTGTCGGGCTGCAAGGTGGCGGGACCGGCGGGCGGGCTCTACCGATCGCCCTCGCTGCCCGGCGATACGGGCGAGGCGCGCTTCCAGCTCGATTGCTGATGCGACGCCCTGCCGCAGCGGCGACCGCGCGGACTTGATGCGGATCAAGGTCACATCCGCGTGATCGGAGTCAGTCTGACGACCGAAATGCGCCGCTCAATGGAGATCAGACATGCGCCTCTTCGGTATCATCTACGCCCTCGTCGGACCGACCCTCGCGGGTATCCTCATCACTGCCGCGCTGACGATGAACATGTTCACGACCAACGCGATGATCGTCTCCGCGGTAATCGGGTTCCTCGTCGCCGTGCCCGTTGCGTGGTATATCGCCAAAATGATCCGCGAAAACGCCTGACGGCGCGGCGCGGCACAGGCGTCGGGAAAATCCCAACTTCGTGAAGGGCGGAACCTCTGCGCCTTCGCCGCGCTAGTCCGGCGAGGCGCGGCGGCGTTTCGTCAATTCAAAGAGGTAATATGTCCTACGCTCCCGGCTATTCGAAAACCCAGATTTGGCTCCACTGGGCCGTCGTCCTGCTGCTCATCGTCCAGTATCTGTTCAATGACGCGATGGGCCATACCTTCCACGATCTGATGGAGAGCGGATCGGCTGACGCCGGTGTCCTGACCTATGGCCACATCGTCTTGGGGATCGCGGTGCTCGTGCTTGCGATCTGGCGCCTGATACTGCGCGCGAGCCACGGCGCGCCCGAGCCGCCGGAGAACGATCCCGCCATTTTCCGGCGCGGCGCGGCCGCGGTGCACTGGCTGCTCTACGTGACGCTGTTCGCGATCCCGATTGCGGGGCTAGTGGCCTATTACGGGCAGCTGGAATGGGCGGCCGAGACTCACTCGGTCCTGACCACGGTGTTGCTGTGGCTTGCCGGGCTGCATGTGGCGGCCGCGCTCTATCACCAATACGTCAAGCGCGATCACCTGATCCGGCGGATGATGAAGCCGGGCGCGTGAGCGCAGCGGCGCGGTTTCCTCAGCTCGTGGAGTCGAGGAAACGCGCCACGTCGGCTTCGAACTCGCGGGGCTTCTCGGCATGCAGCCAGTGCCCCGCATTGTCGATTTCCTCGAAACGCGCCTGTGGGAAGAAACCGCGGATACGGTCGTGCATTTCGGGCTGCACGTAATGCGAGTCCGCGCCCGACAGGAAGAGAGTGGGGCCGTCGTACTGCTTGCCCTCCAGCGCCTCGGGCCAGCCGAGGATGCCGTCCATATTCGCCTTCAGCGCGGCTAGGTTGAACTTCCAGCGCGGCGGGCCGTCGCGCAGCACCAGCGATTGCAGCAGGAAGGCGCGGGTGCCCGGATCGAAGACCTGCTCGCCCAGTCGCTCGTCCGCGGCGGAGCGCGAGGTGAGATCGGCGATATCCATCCCCTGCATCGCCTCGATCAGCGCGCTATGGTTGTCGCCGTGATCGTAGTTTTCGGGCGCGATATCCGCGACGATGAGATGCGCGACGAGTTGCGGGCGCGTCAGGGCGAGCGTCATCGCCGCCTTGCCGCCCATCGAATGGCCCAGCACATCCGCGACCCCGCCATTCGCCTCGATCACCTCGGCGATGTCGTCGGCCATCGCCTGATAGCTGTGATCGTCGTCCCAGAAACTGTCGCCGTGATTGCGCATATCGAGCGCGATGACGGGGCGGTCCGCGCTCAGCCGCTTGGCGATCGCGTTCCAGTTCCGGGCCGATCCGAAAAGACCGGGGGCGATGATCAGCGGTCGCGCGCCGGGATTGCTGTCGGAGGTGTAGGGGGTCGTGTTCAACATGGCGCCTAAGCTAGATCGCCTCCCGGGGCGCTTCCAGAGCGGATGCGAAAAAATCTGCGTCCATGCGCGCAGTTGCGCTGATCTCGCGCGGCGGGTAGCGTCCGGTGCGGAATTGCTGAACGCTGCGTAAGGGAGAGGGCCGGATGGGGCCGGAGAAGATCAATCAAATGGTGGGGCAGGTCTCGCGGCTTCTGGCGCAGCGGCTGGGGGCGAAGGGGGCGACGCTCGAGGCGCGGGTCGCCTCGCGGGCCCGGGCGTTGCCGCGCAAGGTGCGCAAGGCGGCGCTGGTGCTGGTCGATGCCGAGCGCAAAGCGCACGCGCCCAAGATCGCCCGGCAACTGGATGCCCGAAGGGTGGAGGGCGCTTTCGCGACCTGTCGCGACTATCTCGAGCCGCTGGGTGCGGCGGAGCGGCTGCGCGCAGCGGCGCTTGGCCTCGCCAGTTCGATCGCCGTGATCGTGGTGATCGTGGGCGGCACCTTGCTAGCTGCGATGGTCTGGACTGGAGCGATCTGATCGCTCCACACCCCCAGACATGAAAAAGGCCCCCGGATCGCGGGGGCCTTCGTCTTGATCTCGGAGTGGGATCAGAGTTCGGGGTAGATCGGGAAGCCGCTCAGCAGCGTCGCAACCTTGGCTTTCACGGCCTCTTCGACCTCGCCATTGCCCTCTTCGCCATTCGCGGCGAGCCCGTCGACCACTTCGACGATCAGTCGCGCGATCTCGCGGAACTCTTCCTCGCCGAAGCCGCGGGTGGTGCCCGCCGGGGTGCCCAGACGGATGCCCGAGGTGACCATCGGCTTTTCCGGGTCGAACGGGATGCCGTTCTTGTTGCAGGTGATATGCGCGCGGCCCAGAGCCTTCTCGGTCGCGTTGCCCTTCACGCCTTTCGGGCGCAGGTCGACCAGCATCACGTGGGTGTCGGTGCCGCCGGTGACGATATCGAGGCCACCCTTCATCAGCTCGTCGGCCAGCGCCTGAGCATTCTTCACGACCTGCTCGGCATAGCCCTTGAACTCGGGGCGCAGCGCCTCGCCGAAGGCCACGGCCTTGCCGGCGATGACATGCATCAGCGGACCGCCCTGGATGCCCGGGAAGATCGCCGAGTTCACCTTCTTCGCAATCTCCTCGTTGTTGGTGAGGATCATGCCGCCACGCGGACCGCGCAGGGTCTTGTGCGTCGTGGTGGTCGCGACATCCGCATAGGGGAAGGGCGACGGGTGCTGACCACCGGCCACGAGGCCGGCGAAGTGCGCCATGTCGACCATCAGGTACGCGCCGATCTCATCCGCGATCTCGCGGAACTTGGCGAAATCGATCTGACGCGGAATGGCCGAGCCGCCCGCAATGATCAGCTTCGGCTTGTGTGCGAGCGCCAGTTCGCGGACCTGATCGTAGTCCAGCAGGCTGTCTTGCTTGCGCACGCCGTATTGCACTGCGTTGAACCACTTGCCCGACTGGTTCGGCTTGGCGCCGTGGGTCAGGTGGCCGCCCGCATCGAGGCTCATGCCGAGGATGGTGTCGCCCGGCTTCACGAGCGCGGTGAACACGCCCTGGTTCGCCTGGCTGCCCGAGTTCGGCTGCACGTTGGCGAATTCGCAACCGAACAGCTCCTTGGCGCGATCGATCGCGAGGTTCTCCGCGACGTCGACATATTGGCAGCCGCCATAGTAGCGTTTGCCCGGGTACCCTTCGGCGTATTTGTTCGTCAGCACCGAACCCTGCGCCTCCATCACCGCCTTCGAGACGATGTTTTCCGAGGCGATCAGTTCGATCTCGTCGCGCTGGCGACCGAGTTCATCGGTGATCGACTTGAAGAGTTCGGGGTCACGGCTGGAGAGGCTTTCGGTGAAGAAGCCCGCATCGCGTTGGTCTTTCATGGCCATTCCTCGCAAAGATCCGGTCGCCGACCGTTTAGCGCAGATTTCACAGGGCTGAAAGCAGACAAACGACCAAATCGGTCATTTCCGCGCCGGATTGACGCTTGTCTTTCGTCCAAGCCCTTGCAACACCTTGGACAAGCAGGAGGACCGCGCGGTGGCGAACCAGTATACCCATATCCATTTCGCGGCCTCCCACGCCGAGACGGCGCAGGCGGCGCAGGCCGATCTGGTCGCGCGCTACGGGCAGGTGCCGCGCTACGCGGCCGATGTGATCGTGGCGCTTGGCGGTGACGGGTTCATGCTGCAATGCCTGCACGAGGGCACCGGGCTGCCGGTTTACGGGATGAACCGCGGCTCGGTCGGCTTCCTGATGAACGACTATGTTGCTGATGATCTGCCCGCGCGGCTCGAGGCGGCGGAGCAGGCGGTGATCAATCCGCTGTCGATGAAGGCCGAGACGCAGGACGGGTTGCTGCATGAGGCGCTCGCCATCAACGAGGTCTCGCTGCTGCGCGCGGGCCCGCAGGCGGCGAAGCTGAAGATCTCGATCAACGACAAAGTGCGGATGGAGGAGCTGGTCTGCGACGGCGCGATCGTCTCCACCCCCGCCGGATCGACCGCCTATAACTTCTCCGCGCACGGGCCGATCCTGCCGATCGGCTCGGACGTGCTGGCGCTGACCGGGATCGCGAGCTTCCGGCCGCGGCGGTGGCAGGGCGCGATCCTGCCATCCTCCGCGCTGGTGCGCTTCGACATTCTCGAACCCGACAAGCGCCCGGTCATGGCCGATGCGGACAGCCGCTCGGTCAAGCCGGTCAAATGGGTCGAGGTGCGCTCCGAGCCGGAGATCGAGCACCGCATCCTCTTCGACCCCGGTCACGGGCTCGAAGAGCGGTTGATGCGCGAACAGTTCGCCTGAGGCTCAGCCCTTTGACAGCCACGCGTCGCGCTTGCGATAGATCGTAGAGGGCGCGACCCCCAGTTCCAGCGCAGCGCGCGGGATCGATCCGTCATGCCGGGTGATCGCAGCCTCTATCGCGGCGCGCTCGATCTCGGCCAGCGTGCGGTCCGCGAAAGGATCGGCCGCCGGGACGGTGGTGGGCGCGGCACGGCTCGTCGTCGGATCGAATTCCGGCAGCATATGAGCGCGCAGCACCGGCCCGTCATGCATCACGATCGCCGCGCGGATGACGTTCATCAGTTGGCGGACGTTGCCGGGCCAGGGACGGTCCTCCAGGCGGGTGATGGCCTCAGGTTCGATCTCGCTGAAGTCGCGCTGCTCCTCGGAGGCGAACCGCTCCAGCGCCATCCGCGCCAGAGGGCCGATATCCTCGCGGTGCATCCGCAGCGGCGGCATCTCGATCGTGAGCACCATCAGCCGGTAATAGAGGTCCTCACGGAGCACAGCGTTTTGCAGCATGACGGTAGGCGAGCTCTTGGCTGCGCAGACGATCCGCACATTGACGTCGACCGGCTGGCTGGCGCCGAGCGGTTGGACTTGGCCGCTCTGTAGGAACCGCAGCAGCTTGATCTGCGCGGTGGGGGCAAGTTCGCAGATATTGTCGAGCAGAAGCGTGCCACCATCGGCGGCGAGAAGCGCGCCGTCCTTGTCCTCCAAAGCGCCCGGGAAGGCCCCGCGGTTATGGCCGAAGAGTTCGCTGTCGACGCGTTCGGCGGCCAGTGCGCCGCAATCGAGCGCAATGAAGGGACCATCGGCGCGGGGGCTCGTGGCGTGAACCGCCTGGGCGCAAAGCTCCTTCCCGGTACCGCTTTCGCCCCAGATATAGACCGGCGCGGTCGAGCGGGCGGCAGCGCGGGTCCGGGCGTAGAGTGCCCGCATCTGCGGCGCGTTGCCGACGAAATCCCCGACCGTCTCCTCGCTCGCGCTCGCGTCGTCGAAGTCCGAACGCAGCGACAGGCTGCGCGCGCTCTCAATGGCGCTTCTGAGGCGAGGTTCGTCGATCGGTTTGACGAGGAAGTCGATCGCGCCCTCCTGCATCGCCCGCACCGCGCGGTCGATCGAGCGGTCGGCAGTGACCGCGATGATCGCCGCATAGGGGCGCAGGGCCAGCATTTCGGCGATCAGCGTGTCGCCGTCGCGATCGGGCAGCATCAGGTCCAGCAGGACCATGCGGATCGGGTTGTCGCGGAAGATGCGCATCCCTTCCTCGGCGCTTGCCGCGAGATGGGTGATGAAGCCGGCGTTGCGCAGATAGGCGTCATAGATCGCCCGGAGCGATCCCACATCTTCGATCAATAGAAAATGTTCGGTCTCGGTGTCGACGCTGTTCCGCCCGTTTCGACTGAGGCCGTGTTGCGGACTATCCGTCTTGGAGCTGGTATCCCTGTCCGGGGTGGTCGTCTCGGAGTCACTAGTTCTCATGCTGTAAATCAGTCTTCGCGTTCAAATTATTACGGGTGGTGGCTATCAGCCGGTCGATGAAAATGAGGGCGACCCGGCCAAGATCTTGAATATCTTCATAAGTCCCATGTCGGGTTGCACTGTCAAGCGCGCGTGCATGCCGCGAGAGGGGGTGGTCACCCGCCACTCCGGCCACCGCACTGAGCTTATGGCTCAGCAATTGCAGGGCGCAGAGGTCGAAAGGTGGCAGTGCGAGCGACAGCCCGTGACGTACCGTCTCGAGATCGGCGATCAGTTCCTGTCCAAGCCCCGCTGGCAATGCCTTCTCGGCCAGACGTAGATGGGCGAGCAAACCGCGCGGCGGCGTAGTTACGCGTGGCACGGTCGTCATGCAACCAGCCTCTTCCAAGGCGCGCAGGATCGGCTGCAGGCCCAGCACCGGCTTGATCAGGCAGGCATCGGCCGCGCCTTTCTCCACGTCGCGATAGCCGCTGCACTGGATGATCGGCAGGTCCGCCCAAGGCAGACCGGAGCGGCGAATGCTGGCGATCACCTCGGGGCCGCGGCAGCCGGGCATCTCGACATCCAGCACCGCGAGATCGAAGCGTTCGGCCCGCAGTTGCGCGGCCGCACTGTCGCCACGACGCAGCCCGGTCACCTGCGCGCCCATCGCGCTCAGGAATTGTTCGAGCACGGCGCGGCTCATCTCGCTGTCATCGGCGACGAGCACGTTCCACCCGCTCAGATCGGGCAGGGGGGCATCGCGCATCGTGGAGCCGATATCGACGGGACGGGCCGGGAGCGACACGCGGATTTCGGCCCCGCCTTGCGGCGCGTTGGCGAGGTCGATCTTGCCGCCGGCCTCTGCCACCAGCGCGTGACAGATCGCGAGGCCCAGACCTTGCCCCTCGGGGTTGCGGAACGTGGCGGGCTCGCTGCGCTGCCCTGCGCAGGCTGGCGCGCGCAGACGTTCCTCTGGGAAGCCATCGCCTTCGTCGCGCACGGTCAGCAGCAGCCCCTCGGTCGGGTCGAAGTCGAGCGACAGGTGGATCGTGCCGCGCTGGGCATAGCACAGCGCGTTGCGCATCAGATTGGCGAAGATGCGGTTGAGCGGCACGCGATCGATCGCCAGAACCGGCGGCAGATCGGGGGCCATGTGGATCGCGAGCGACATGCCCCGAACATGGGCCGCGCTTGTCCAGCGGCGGCGCACCCGTTCAAGCGCATCGGCAATGACCAAATGCGGGGGAGCGGGGCTTGCCTCGGACGCGTCGGAAAGCTCGCTTGCCGCTTCATGGCTCGGCACGGCGGGCGCAGTTTCCTTCGCCCCGTCCAGATCGAGAAGCTGTGCCAGATCGCTCGCCGCTTCGCGCGCGCGCTCCAATTGTCCATGCGTGCTTTGACCGCCCGGATCGGCGAGCGCCGCATCCAGACCGCACATCACATCTGCAAGCGCGGCGCGCAGATCGTGCTGCCATAAAGGACCGAGATCGCATCGCAACGATGCGAATGGCTCCTGCGCAGCGGGATCGGGCAACTTTCGGTTCGTCAAAATAACCCCTCGATGGATGGTTCCGGGGTACGGTTCTCAAATTAACCTTCGATAACATAAACAATAGCATAAAGCCGCACCCATTGTGGATGCGGCTTCTTAACTCTCGCGTAAACTTTTGATGTGGTGCCTATCTGCGTCGCTCAAAATGAGTGCGCTTATGATAAGCTCGGCTTATTTTTTCGGATAGCCAAGCCCTTTCAGCGCCTCGGTGATCTCGTCGAGGATTGCGGGGTCGTCGATCGTCGCGGGCATTTTCCAGTCCTGCCCATCCGCGATCTTCACCATCGTGGCCCGCAGGATCTTGCCCGAGCGGGTCTTCGGCAGACGGTCCACCACGGTGGCGAGCTTGAAGGCCGCGACCGGGCCGATCTGTTCGCGCACGCGGCTCACGCATTCCTTGACGACCTCTTCATGCGGGCGGTTGCAGCCCGAGCTGAGGCACAGGAAGCCCATCGGCGTCTGCCCCTTCAGGTCGTCGGCCACGCCGATCACGGCGCATTCGGCAACGTCGGGATGTCCGGCGAGGACCTCTTCCATCGCGCCGGTCGAGAGACGGTGGCCCGCGACGTTGATGACGTCATCGGTGCGCGCCATGATGTAGAGATAGCCGTCCTCGTCGACATAGCCCGCGTCGCCCGTCTCGTAATAGCCGGGGAATTGCTCGAGGTAGCTTTTCTTGAAGCGCGCCTCGGCGTTCCACAGCGTCGGCAGCGTGCCCGGAGGCAGCGGCAGCTTGATCGCGATGGCGCCAAGCTGGCCCGTCTCGACCGGGTGGCCGCCCTCGTCGAGCACCTGAATGTCGTAGCCCGGCATCGGCACCGAGGGGCTGCCTACCTTGGTCGGTAGCTCTTCGATCCCGATCGGGTTCGCGGCGATGGCCCAGCCGGTCTCGGTCTGCCACCAGTGATCGACCACCGGCACGCCGAGATGTTTCTGCGCCCATTCGACGGTCGCGGGATCGGCCCGCTCGCCTGCAAGGAACAGCGCCTGCAGATCGTGAAGCGCGTAGCGTTTGATCCACTCGCCGTTCGGATCCTCGCGCTTGATCGCGCGCAGCGCCGTGGGGGCGGTGAAGAAGCTCTTGATGCGGTTGTTCTGGATGATCCGCCAGAACACGCCCGGATGCGGGGTGCCGATCGGCTTGCCCTCGAACACCACCGTGGTCGCGCCCGCGATCAGCGGGCCGTAGCAGATGTAGGAGTGGCCCACGACCCAGCCGACATCGGACGCCGCCCAGAAACGGTCGCCCGCCTCGATGTTGTAGATGTTCTTCATCGACCATTGCAGCGCGACGAGATGGCCGCCGGTATGGCGCACAACGCCCTTGGGCTGGCCGGTCGTGCCGGAGGTGTAGAGGATGTAGACCGGGTGGTTGCCCTCGACCGGCACGCAGTCCGCGGGCTTCACGCCATATTGGAAGCCGTGCCACGAGAAGTCGCGCCCCTCGATCAGCTTCGCCACTTCCTGTTCGCGCTGGAAGATGACGCAGAATTCCGGCTTGTGCTCGGCCTGTTCGATCGCCTCGTCCAGAAGCGGTTTGTAATGCACGGTGCGCCCGGGCTCGAGGCCGCAGCTGGCCGCGATGATCGCCTTGGGGGTGCAGTCGTCGATCCGCACCGCGAGCTCGTGCGCCGCGAAGCCGCCGAACACGACCGAATGGACCGCGCCGATCCGGGCGCAGGCGAGCATCGCTTCCAGCGCCTCGGGGATCATCGGCATGTAGATGATGACGCGGTCGCCCTTTTCGACGCCGCGCATCTTCAGCGCACCGGCGAGCGAGGCCACACGGGTCTGCAATTCCTTGTAGGTGATGCCCTTGGTCGAGTGGGTGATCGGGCTTTCATGCATGATCGCGATCTGATCGCCGCGCCCTTGTTCGACATGGCGGTCGACCGCGTTCCAGCAGGTGTTGACCATCCCGTCCGAGAACCATTCGTAGAGCGGGGCGTTTCCGTCAAACAGGGCCTTCGAGGGCTTCTCGTCCCAGTCGATCTTCTCGGCGGCGTCCATCCAGAATTTCTCGGGATCGGCCTGCCAGGCGGAATAGACCTCTTTGTAGCCCATGCGAACATCTCCTCCTCAGGAATTTGGAGATGTGTTACGAAGCGCAACGCGTTGGCGCAAGAATGTTACCGCGCACAATAGGGTGCAACGCCAAAAAATTTGCAGAAAGCGCGACAAATCGCCCGCAAATTTTTGCAAACTGCGGGCGAGTATTCAGCTTCTTTGCAGCCCGGGAGGGGTTTGCAAATTTCGCAGGTTGGCGCGACTCAGCTGTAGTGTGCGACCGGCGTGCCCGCGATGGCTGACATGTTCAGCAACCCGCGCGAAGTGATCGAGGGCGTCACGATATGCGCCTTGTTGCCCATCCCCATCAGGATCGGCCCGACTTCGAGGCCGCCGGCTTTCATCTTGAGGATGTTGCGCACGCCCGAGGCCGCGTCGGTATTGGCGAAGACCAGCACGTTCGCCGCCCCCTCGAAGCGCGAATTCGGCATCAGCCGGGCGCGGGTCTCGGGATCGAGGGCCGCATCGACATGCATCTCGCCCTCGAAGTCGAAATTGACCTCACGCCGGATCAGCAGGTTCATCGCGGCGCGCATCCGCTCGCCCGAGTCGCTGTCGAGATTGCCGAACTGGCTGTGCGAGCACAGCGCGATCTTCGGCTTCAGGCCGAAGCGCGAGACGTGGCGCGCGGCGCCGCAGACCGTCTCCATGATCTGCTCGGGCGTGGGCGCGTGATGGACATGGGTGTCGGCCACGAAAAGCGGGCCGTCCTCGAGGATCATCAGGCTCAGTGCGCCTTGGGCATGCAGCCCGTCGCGGGCGAGGATTTCGCGCACGTATTTCAGGTGCCAGAGATATTGCCCGAACGTGCCGCAGATCATCGAATCCGCTTCCTCGCGATGGACCATGACCCCGGCGATGGCGGTGGAGTTGGTGCGCATGATCGCGCGCGCCAGATCGGGGGTGACGCCGCGCCGGGCCATCAACTCGTGATAGGTGCCCCAGTAGTCGCGATAGCGCGGGTCGTTTTCCGGGTTCACGATCTCGACTGCGCCCAGATCGAGCGGCAGGCCCGCCCGTTCGCAGCGCATCTCGATCACGTCGGGACGACCGATCAGGATCGGCGTGTCGGTGGTCTCTTCGATCATCGCGTTGGCGGCGCGCAGCACGCGCTCATCCTCGCCCTCGGCGAAGACGATACGACGTCTTGCGGTCGCGGCGGCATCGAAGACCGGGCGCATCAGCAGCGCGGATTTGAACACCGAGCCGTCGAGCTGAACCTTGTAGGCATCCAGATTTTCCAGCGGGCGGGCCGCCACGCCAGTCTCCATCGCGGCTTTCGCCACGGCAGAGGCGACGATGCCGATCAGCCGCGGATCGAAGGGTTTCGGGATCAGGTAATCCGCGCCGAAGGTGAGCTTTTCGCCGCGATAGGCGGCAGCGGCCTCGGCGGAGGTCGTTTGCCGTGCGAGCTTCGCGATCCCCTCGACACAGGCGATCTGCATCTCGTCGTTGATCGTGGTCGCACCCACGTCCAGTGCGCCCCGGAAGATGAAGGGGAAGCACAGCACGTTGTTGACCTGGTTCGGGAAATCGCTGCGCCCGGTCGCGATGATCGCATCGGGCGCGACCTCGCGGGCCACGTCGGGCAGGATTTCCGGGTTCGGGTTCGCCAGCGCGAAGATGATCGGCTGCTTGGCCATCTTCTGCACCATCTCGGGCTTCAGCACGCCGGGGCCGGAGAGGCCGAGGAACATATCCGCGCCCTCGATCACCTCGTCGAGCGTCCGCAGATCGCTGTCCTGCGCATAGTCCGCCTTTTGCGGCGTCATGTCAGCTTCGCGGCCCTCGTAGACCAGCCCCTCGATATCGCAGAGCCAGACATTCTCGCGCTTCACGCCCAGCTTCAGCAGCATGTTGAGGCAGGCGATGCCCGCCGCGCCGCCGCCGGTCGAGACGATCTTGATGTCTTCGAAGTTCTTCTTCGCGATGCGCAGCGCGTTGGTCGCAGCCGCGCCCACCACGATCGCAGTGCCGTGCTGGTCGTCGTGGAAGACCGGGATATTCATCTTCTCGCGGCAGATTTTCTCCACGATGAAGCAGTCGGGGGCCTTGATGTCTTCGAGGTTGATCGCGCCGAAGGAGGGCTCGAGCGCGCAGACGATCTCGGCCAGTTTCTCGGGGTCGTTCTCGGCGACTTCGATATCGAAACAGTCGATATCGGCGAATTTCTTGAACAGGACCGCCTTGCCTTCCATCACCGGCTTCGCGGCGAGCGGGCCGATATTGCCCAGGCCCAGCACGGCCGAGCCATTGGTGACGACGGCGACCAGATTGCCCCGCGCGGTGTAGTCGCGTGCGGTGTCGGGGTCTTCCTTGATGGCAAGGCTCGCTTCCGCCACGCCGGGCGAATAGGCGCGGGCCAGATCGCGCCCGTTGGCGAGCGGCTTCGTCGCGCGAATTTCCAGTTTTCCGGGTTTCGGCTTGGCGTGATAGTCCAGTGCCGACTGACGCAGGTTGTCCTGACGCAGCTCTTCCATGAGATCCTCCCGAAACTGGTTTAGCGCTAAACTAATTTTTCGCGCGCGACTCTCCCGTCGTTCTAGATAGCACGAAGGGGGTGATTGCAACCCCTCCGAATTACGTTGCGGCATGAACTCCACGCGAGGCGGCGGGGTGGCGCGAGGTGAGCGCTTGCATCCGACGCAGGCGCGGCGCAGGATCGGGAGAACTCAACCGGCTGGACAAATTTTACGCTCCGGCCATGGCCCGGAGACCGCCGATGTCGTTGCTCGATTCTGCCCGTCAGGTGCGTGAAAACGCCTATGCGCCCTATTCGAAATTCAAGGTCGGTGCGGCGGTGCGCGGGGCGTCCGGCACCATCTATAGCGGCGTGAATGTCGAAAACGTGGCCTATCCCGAAGGCACCTGTGCCGAGGCTGGCGCGATCGCCGCGATGGTGGCGGCAGGCGAGACCGAGATCACCGAGGTCGCCGTGATCGCCGACAGCCCGACACCCGTGCCGCCCTGTGGCGGCTGCCGTCAGAAGCTGGCGGAATTCGCGCGCCACGACACGCCGGTGACACTGGCCACGACCGAGGGCGAGCGGCTCGACACGACGGTGGGCGATCTGCTGCCCGGTCGCTTCGACATGAGCCATATGGAAAACACCTGATGGACGCCCGCAGCATTATCCAATCGGTGCGCGACGGCAAAAGCCTGAGCGCAGATCAAGCCCAATGGTTCGCGCGCGGTCTGGCCGATGGCTCGGTCTCGGACGCGCAGGCGGGGGCCTTCGCGATGGCCGTTCTGCTTAAAGGCATCGGCACCGAGGGGCGCGTCGCGCTGACGCAAGCGATGCGCGATTCCGGCGAGGTTCTGCGCTGGGACATGCCCGGCCCGGTGATCGACAAACATTCGACCGGCGGGGTGGGGGATTCCGTCTCGCTGCTGCTTGCGCCCGCGCTGGCAGCCTGTGGCTGCTACGTTCCGATGATCTCGGGGCGGGGTCTGGGCCATACCGGCGGCACGCTCGACAAGATGGAAGCGATCCCCGGCTATGATGCCACCCCCGGCATCGGCGCTTTGCGCAAGGTGGTGGGCGAGGTCGGCTGCGCCATCGTCGGTGCGACGGGCGAGATTGCCCCCGCCGACAAGCGGCTCTACGGGATTCGCGACATCTCCGGCACGGTTGAGAGCATCGATCTGATCACCGCGTCTATCCTGTCGAAGAAGCTCGCCGCCGGGCTGGAAGGGCTGATCCTCGACGTGAAGGTCGGCTCGGGCGCGTTCATGGCGCGGCCCGAGGATGCGAAGGCGCTCGCGCAGAGCCTTGTCGCCACCGCGAACGGTGCGGGCTGCAAGACCTCGGCGCTGATCACCGACATGGACCAGCCGCTGGGCCATTCGGCGGGCAATGCGTTGGAAGTGATCGAAGTGATGGAGACGCTGACCGGCACTGGCGTGAACGAGGCACTGTGGGACGTGACCGCGGCGCTGGGCGGCGAGGCGCTGGTGCTCGCGGGGTTGGCCAAGGACGCGGTCGAGGGCACGGCACGGATCGACGAGGTGCTCAGCAACGGGCGCGCGGTCGAGGTGTTCGGCAAGATGATCGCAGCTTTGGGCGGCCCGAGCGATTTCGTCGAACGCTTCCCCGACCGTCTGCCGTCGGCCCCGGTGATCCGGGCGGTGGAGGCCCCGCGTGCGGGCTTCGTCAGCCGCATCGACACCCGCGCGGTGGGCGAGGCGGTGGTGCATCTGGGCGGCGGGCGTCTGGTCGGCACCGACAAGATCAACCCCTCGGTCGGTCTGTGGGAGATCGTGGCGCTGGGCGAGGACATGGCGGCCGGCGAGCCGCTGGTGACGATCCATGCGGCGAATGACCGCG
>NZ_DFRG01000028.1:0-11345 GCF_002378135.1 Thioclava sp. UBA3469 | reverse complement strand
ATCTTCGTCTCGCGATAAGCCGCATCCAACCGTTCGAGCAATTGCCGCGCGTGATCCTGCAACACCTCGCCCGCCTGCGTCAGCCGGATCTGGCTGCGCGAACGGTCGAAAAGCTGCACCTCCAACTCGGCCTCCAGCGCCGCGATCTGGCGCGACAGCGGCGGCTGCGCGATATCGAGCCGGTTCGCCGCGCGTCCGAAATGCAGTTCCTCGGCCACCGCGAGGAAATATTTGAGCCGCTTGAAGTCCATTCCCACGCTTCCTCCCGTTGATACCATATAGGTCATAACGGAACCCTCCTCACTATCGCAAAAGGTATTGGATAATGCCGGGCACGAATGAGGGCTCGCGCCCGGCCGGGGAGGATCAGAAGACCTTCAGGAAACGCAGCTCCGCGACCACGTCGTTGCGGAACCCGCCATCGCTGTTCACGTCCTTCGCCAGCATCCCCTGCACCTGAGCCGTCGGGGTGACGAAAGTATTGGCATAGAGGCGAACCTGATCGCGCTCGGTGCGCTGGCCGGTATCGGCGCCACCCACCTTGATCTTGCCGCCACGCTGCGAGGACAGACCGAAGGACAGGGAGGTGTTCTGGCCGAATTGCTTGCGCAGATAGGCCTGCACTTGCGTGGCGGGGCTGCGCTCGATCTTCTGGCCGCTCTCCGTGTGGTCCATCGTGACCGCCACATCGGCCATCGCGTCGAAATAGAGCCCCTGCCCGAGCCCCTGAATGAACCCGATCTGCGGCGTCAGCGTCCACGTCCCAGAACCCGCGCTGACCTTCGCCGCGTCATACTGGCCCGTGGGCGCGGTCACGAAGGCAGTCACGCCCAGCGTGGTTCCGGTCTCGGGGTTCGACGGCTGCACCGGCCAGACCGAGAAGCCCAGCGTCAGATCGCCCACGCCCGATTTGGTCGGCATATCCCCACCGCCAATGCGCGCGGTGTCGAAATTCACGATCGGCAGCACCGCCTGATAGAGCGCAGGCATCCCGAAGGCTTCGGAATAATGCAGCCCGCGCAGGACCATCACGTTCACCTTGGCTTCGCTGTCGGGCACCTTCGTCCCGCCGAGCTCGAACGTATCGGCGCTTTGATGCTGCAGATAGAGCAGCCCGATATTCGTGCCGGAGGGCAGGATGTTGTAATCCCCCGGGGCCACGTCGATCGCATGGGCCGGCAATGCGGCAAGCGACATCAGCGCGCTCAAAGCGAGCGCGGCGCGTTTCAGTTTCATGGATTTCCTCCCTTCGCGTTTCTCTGGTCCGGCCGCTCCGGGCGTCAGGGCTCCTCTTCCCCTGCCCGGTCCGGCTTTCCGCGCGCCGTTGGGACCGACGCGCGGAAAGGATTTCTTAGGCGCTCTCCTTCAACAGACCGCGTTCACGGGCCATGGTCATCGCCGTGTCCTGGATCATGTCTTCCTGACCGCCGATCATCTTCTTGCGGCCCAGTTCGACAAGAATGTCGCGCGCCGGGATGCCGAAGCGCTCGCCTGCGCGTTTCGCGGGCAGCAGGAAGGTCGAATAGACCCCGGCAAAGCCCAGCGTCAGCGCTTCGCGGTCGGCGCGTACGACGTGATCCATGAACGGCACCACGACATCCTCGGCCAGATCCATCAGCGCGAATGTGTCCGAGCCTGTCGCGATCTCCATCCGGTCGCAGACGGCGGCCAGCACCTCGATCGGCGCATTGCCTGCGCCCGCGCCAAGCCCTGCCAGCGAGGCGTCGATCCGCGTCGCGCCCGCACCGATCGCAGCGATGGAGTTGGCGATACCGAGGCCAAGATTGTGGTGGCCGTGGAAGCCGATCTCGGTCTCGGGCTTCAGCGCATCGCGCATCATCGAGATCGCATGGGTGACCTCGTGGGTCAGCATCGCACCCGCCGAGTCCGTGACATAGACGGTGTTGGCGCCATAGCTCTCCATCAGGAGCGCCTGTTCGGTCAGCCCCTCGGCCGAGTTCAGATGAGACATCATCAGGAAGCCCGACGCATCCATGCCGAGCTTGCGCGCGAAGGCGATATGCTGCGGCGAGGTGTCGGCCTCGGTGCAATGAGTCGCGACATGGACCGAGCGCGCGCCGCACTCATAAGCCTCTTCCAGCTCCTTCATCGTGCCGAGACCGGGGATCAGCAGCACCGAAATCGTCGCCTGCGTCACCACCTCGGCCACCGCCGAGATATATTCCGCGTTCGACGCTAGCGCGCGGCCATGCTGGATCGAATTGCCGCCCAGACCCGCGCCATGGGTGACCTGCATGTAAGGCACGCCCGCCGCATCGAGACCCTTGGCGATCTTCACCATCATCTCGACCGGGATCTGCTCGCGCTTGGCATGCATCCCGTCGCGCAGGGACATGTCGTGCAGCTTGACCTTGCGGCCCTCTAGGCCGGATTTCACTTTCTGTTGGATCACGCTCTCTGAGGTCATTGTGCCGGCTCCAGTTTCTTGAGTTCCATCGATCCGTCGAGGATCCGTTCGGCGAACATCTCGGCGGTGCGTGCCGCGGCCGCCGTCATGATGTCGAGATTGCCCGCATAGGTCGGCAGGTAGTCGCCAAGCCCTGCGACCTCCATGAAGACCGCGACGCGGTTGCCGTCGAAATCGGGGCCGTTCACCAGCTTGTAGCCGGGGACGTATTTCTGGACCTGCGCGATCATGTCCTTCACCGATTTGGTGATCGCCGCCTGGTCCGGCTCGCCCTCGACCTCGCAATAGATCGTGTTGCGCATGATCATCGGCGGATCGGCGGGGTTGATGATGGCGAGCGCCTTGCCCTTCTTCGCGCCGCCCACCTTCTCGATCGCGTTCGAGGTGGTGAAGGTGAACTCGTCGAGGTTCGCCCGCGTGCCCGGCCCGATGGATTTCGAGGAAAGCGAGGCGATGATCTCGGCATATTCGACCGATTGCACCGCGCCCACGGCCGAGACGATCGGGATCGTCGCCTGACCCGCGCAGGAGATCATGTTGACGTTCATCGGCGTCGCTTTCGCCAGATCGCCGAGGTTCACCGGCGGCACGCATAAGGGGCCGATCGCGGCAGGCGTCAGGTCGACCATGAACACGCCCAACTCGTTGAGCTTGCGCGAGTTTTCCGCATGGACATAGGCCGAGGTCGCGTCGAAAGCGATCTGGATACCGTCTGCCTCGACATGAGGCAGCAGCCCGTCGACGCCTTCATGGGTGACCTTCAACCCCTTCTCCTTCGCGCGCTTGAGCCCGTCGGAATTGGGGTCGATGCCCACCATCCAGACCGGCTCCAACACGTCCGAGCGCAGCAGCTTGAACATCAGGTCAGTGCCGATATTGCCCGACCCGATCAGGGCACATTTGATCTTGTTCATCTTGAACCTCCTTGGCTCGGGATCACTCGGTGAAGGTCACCGTGATCGAGCCCATCTCGTAAAATCTCGCGGTGATGGAATCGCCGGGTTTGACGGCCACGGCGGCGGTGATCGCACCGGCCATCACGAAACTGCCCGCGGGCAGAACCTCGCCCATGTCACCCAGCACGCCGACCAGCATCGCGATCGCCTCGGCGGGATGGCCCAGCACCTCGGCACCCGCGCCGATCTGGGCGATCTCGCCGTTATGCTCCAACACGACGCCCACGGTCCGCAGATCGAGCGCGTCAGGGCGGATCATCCTCCCGCCCGGCACATAGCGGGCCGAGCTGGAATTGTCGGCCAGCACCGATTCCAGGTCGAACCTGAACCCGGTGAAGCGGCTGTCGATGACCTCCAGCGCGGGCTGGACGTAATCGGTGGCGGCCAGCACGTCTTCTCGGGTGACCTTGCCCGACAGCTCCTTGTTGGTGACAAAAGCGATCTCGGCCTCGACGCGCGGGTGGATCATGTCACTGACGGTGATCTTCGAGTTCGCCGGACGCTCCATCGCATCGGTCAGGAAGCCCACGCCGGGGGTCGAGACGCCCATCTGCGCCATTTTCGGCTTGGAGGTCAGCCCCGCTTTCCAGCCGATCACCCGCTCGCCCTTCTTCTCCAGATTGCGCCGCAGCGCAGTCTGAACGCGATAGGCGTCGGCGATGCTCAGATCGGGGTAATCCTCGGTCAGCTTGCGGATCGGCACCGCGTAGCGCTGCGCGGTCTCGACGCGCTCGGCCATGCGGATGATCGCTTCCTCATCGACGGTTTTCGGTTGATCGAGGCTCATAGCATCGCCCTCCCGGCAAATCGCATCTCGCACGAGCCGATGCCCGCGATCTCGCAAGTGAAATGATCGCCATCCGTGACGGCCAGCAGCGGCGCCTGCGCGCCCGAAAGGATGATCTCGCCAGCTTTCAGCGGGATCCCCAGACGCCCGAGCGTATTGGCGAGCCATGCGACCGCCATCACCGGCGAGCCTTGCACGGCCGCCCCGGCCCCGGTGGCGACGACTTCGCCGTTCTTCTCGATCACCATACCCGCGAGGCTCAGGTCCAGATCGCGCGGATCGGCCTTGGCCTCGCCCAGCACGAACACGCCGCAGGAGGCATTGTCCGCCACGGTGTCCTGGATCTTGATCTGCCAATCTTGATACCGGGTATCGACGATCTCGAAGCACGGCGTCACATAGTCGGTCGCGCGGATCACATCCGTCACCGTCACGCCCGGCCCGATCAGGTCTTCCTTCAGGCGGAAGGCCAGCTCGCCCTCCAAACGCGGCTGCATCAGCTTGCTGAGGTCGATCGTCGCGCCATCCTCGAACAGCATCCGCTTCGTCACCTGCCCGAAATCGGGCTGGTAGACGCCAAGCGCGTCCTGAATGGCGCGGCTCGTCAGGCCGATCTTCTTGCCGACGATCTCATCGCCCGCCTTCAGACGCCGCTCCAGCATCCGCAATTGGATGCGATAGGCGTCTTCGATATCGCTCTCGGGTTCGAGTGCGCTGATTTTCTGGGTCGGTCGGCCCGAGCGCAGCGCGTCATACAGCGCATCGCCCAAGCTCTCGATCTTGGTGCTGTCCAGCATATGTCCTCCGTCGCGGCCCTGATCTGCGTCGGTCTCGTGAAACCGATACGGGCTGCCTCCGGATCAAGGCTAAGACGGCGGCGCGATACGCTCCAATACTTTGACGGGCCGGGCGTGATACGGGTTTTGCATCGCGCCCCGATAGAGCATCATGCAAAAACGGTATCGCGTGCGGGATGCAAAAGCATTGGAGCGTATCGGCCGGGTTGCCTAGCTTGTCGCCCAAGAGGTGGCTCACGGGAGGACGATATGACCACGCATAAGCTCTTCATCGACGGCGAATACCGCGCCGCGCAATCGGGCAAGACCTTCGACAAGATTTCCCCGTCCACCGGCGAGAAGATCGCCGATGTGCATGAGGCGCTGACCGAGGATGTGAATGACGCGGTGGAGGCGGCACAGGCGGCGCTGAAAGGCCCCTGGGGCAAGATGCCGAAGGCGCAGCGCTGCGATCTGCTGATGAAGCTCGCCGACGCGATCGACGCGCGCAAGGCCGACTTCATGGAAGCGGAAGTGCAAGATACCGGCCACACGCGCGGCTTCGCCGAGAAGGTCGAGATCCCGCGCGGCGCGGCGAATTTCCGGATCTTCGCGGAGATGCTGAAGAACACGGGCGGCGAGTATTTCCATATGGATACGCCCGATGGCACGGGCGCGGCCAATCTCGAACTGCACCGTCCGAAAGGCGTGATCGGGGTGATCTCTCCGTGGAACGCGCCCTTCCTGCTGATGACGTGGAAAGTCGGCCCGGCGCTGGCCTGCGGCAACACCGTCGTCGTGAAGCCCTCCGAGGAAAGCCCCGCCACCGCGACCCTGCTGGGCGAGGTGATGAACGAGGTGGGCATCCCGAAAGGCGTCTATAACGTAATCCACGGCTTCGGGCCGGAAAGCGCGGGCGAGTTGCTGACCCAGCATCCGGGCGTCAACGGCATCACCTTCACCGGCGAGACCCGCACCGGCGAGGCGATCATGAAACAGGCCGCAGTGGGTCTGCGCGATGTGTCGTTTGAACTCGGCGGCAAGAACCCCGCCATCGTCTTTGCCGATGCGGATATGGACAAGGCGATCGAGGTCACGATGCGCTCGTGTTTCGCCAATACCGGGCAGGTCTGTCTGGGCACCGAGCGGATTTATGTCGAACGCCCCGTCTTCGAGGAATTCGTCAGCCGTCTGAAAGCGGGCGCGGAAGCTCTGATCCAAGGCGGCCCGGATACCGACGGCGCGACCATCGGCCCGCTGATCTCCGCCGAACATCGCGAAAAGGTGCTGAGCTATTACAAGAAGGCCGCCGATCTGGGTGCGCAGATCATCACCGGCGGCGGCACACCGGACTTCCCCGAAGGCGATTACCGCAACGGGGGTTTCTTCGTCGAGCCCACGATCTGGACCGGCCTGCCCGAGGACAGCCCCATCGTGCGCGAGGAAATCTTCGGCCCCTGCTGCCACATCCAGCCCTTCGACAGCGAAGAGGAAGTGATCGCGATGGCCAATGACACCAATTACGGGCTGTCGGCCACGATCCTCACCGAGAACCTCTCCCGCGCGCATCGCGTCGGCGGGCAGATGGAGGCGGGTCTCGTCTGGGTGAACTCGTGGTTCCTGCGCGACCTGCGCACGGCCTTCGGTGGCTCGAAATCCTCAGGAATCGGACGCGAAGGCGGGGTGCATTCGCTCGAATTCTACACCGAGCGGACGAACCTCTGCCTCAAGCTGTGAGCGTCCTCCCTCGTCTCAAGGCTTGTGCGCGCGTCCCGGCTTGTCCGGGGCGCGCGTTCGCGTAACTGTGGACGCGGAAAGGGAATGTCATGAACCTGCGCCAGCTTCGCTATTTCATCGCCGTGGCCGAGGAGCTGCATTTCGGTCGCGCGGCCGAGCGGCTGCATGTCTCCCAGCCGCCGATCACCCGCCAAATCCAGGCGCTGGAGGAACAGCTCGGCGCGCAGCTTTTCAACCGCACGCCGCGCGGGGTGGAACTGACGCAGGCGGGCGCGCTGTTTCTCGATGAGGCGCGCAACATCGCGGCGTTGCTCGATCAGGCGGCGGACCGGGTGCACCGGGCGTCCGAGGGCGGGCTTGGCCGGATCGACATCGCGATCTTCGGCACCGCGATCCTCAGCTTCATCCCGCGCATCATTCTCGAATTCAAACGCCGCTACCCGGATGTGAAAGTGGTGATGCACGCGCTCGACAAGCTGGCGCAGATCGAGGGGCTGCAGAACCGCTCGATCGATCTGGGCTTCAACCGGATGCTGACGCCGGTGCCGGGACTTGTGATCGAGGAGCTGGCCTCGGAGCCACTCTATATCGTCGTGCCCGATCCGGGGCCTTTCGCGGATCGCGAGAGCGTCGCGCTGTCGGAACTGGCGCGCGAACCGATGATGCTGTTTCCCGCCAGCCGCGCGCAGGGGTTCGTCGAGAAGGTCACGGGGCTCTGCCACGAGGCGGGGTTCGCGCCCAATGTCGCGCAGGTCGTGGGCGACGGCTTCACCGCGATGGCGCTGGTCGCGGCGGGGTTCGGCGTCTCGGTCGTTCCGCAATCGATCACATCGGTCATCATGGAGGGCGTGAAATGCCTGCCGATCAGCGATGTGAGCGACAGCGCGCGGGTCGATATCTCCTGCATCTCCCGAGAGGGTGACACGTCCCCGATCGTCGCGAACTTCCTCGAAGTCGCACGCAGTTTAAGTCAATAGTTTCAGCTACCTGCAAGACGTTCCTCATGTTTCAGACCGGACGCGATCCGGATGCTACATCATGCCATATGTCGGGTTTCCCCACATTCAGCGTGATGCGCCTTCGGTATCGAAACCCGGACTAAATGGTATTTGATCGTATCGCCGTTTCTGCCCCAATCTCGGGCCACGGACACGCCGAGGAGGCCCCGACACGCGGGGAATGAGGGCGCGTCCCGGGATAGAGGAGCAGTCATGCCGGTAATCCAGATCAACCTTATGGAAGGCCGCACCGAGGCGCAGAAAGAAGCGCTGATGCGCGAGGTCACGCGCGCGGCGGTCGACACGCTGGGCGTCAAGCCGCAGGCCGTTCGGATCATGCTCAACGAGCTGCGCTCGGGCCATTACGCGGTCGCGGGCGAGCCGAAATATGTCGAAGCGAGCGAGCAACCCGCCGCCGCCTCGAACGGCACAGCCCCGACCAACGGCCACGAGAAGGCCCCCGCAAACTGACCGCATTCACCTTATCGAGCTTTAGGGAGGACACCATGAGCTTTCAGGAACAGATCCACGATATCGCGCAGCTTGCCTGCATCGAACTTTTCACCCCCAAATTCGAGGAAAGCTTCTGGTTCTTCCACGATGTTCTGGGCATGACGCCCACCGAGGATGACGGCAAATCCTGCTACCTGCGCGGCTACGAGGATCGCTATCACCATTCGCTGAAGTTGACCCGCTCGGACAAGGCCGGCATCGGCATGGTGGGTTGGCGTGCGTCCTCGCCGCAGGCGCTGGAGCGCCGCGTGGCCGTGCTCGAAGCCTCCGACAATCCGGGCAAATGGGTCGACGGCCACAAGGGCTACGGCCGCGCCTATGAATTCACCACGCCCGACGGCCACAAGCAGCACCTGTTCTGGGAGGTCGAGTATTACGAGGCCCCGGCAGAGCTGAAATCGAAGCTGCTCTCGCGCGCCCAGAAGCGTCCGCTGCGCGGGGTGCCGGTGCGTCGTCTCGATCACGTCAACCTGCTCTGCTCGGACGTGACCAAGAACGGCAAGTTCCTGCAGGACAATCTCGGTTTCCTGAAGCGTGAGAACGTGGTCTTCGGCGGCTCGGACGAGTTGGCGGCGTGGTTCTCGGTCAGTCCGCTCGTGCACGAGGTCGCCTTCACCAAGGATCAGGCCGGTCCGGGCAACCGTCTGCACCATGTCGCCTTCTGGTATGGCAATCAGGGCCAGATGCTCGACCTTGCCGATATCTTGCAGGAATATGACGTGACCATCGAGGCGGGCCCGGCTAAGCACGGCGTGTCGCAGGCTTACTTCATGTATGTCTACGAGCCCGGCGGCAACCGCATCGAGCTGTTCGGCGACACCGGCTACCTGATCTTCGATCCGGACTGGAAGACGCTGACCTGGGACGAGAGCAACTTCTTCAACGGCGGCGGCGTCTGGTTCGGCGGCGAGCTTCCGCAGGACTTCTTCGTCTACGGCACGCCCATCGTCGAGGCTGCGATGGCCGAGGCGGAGACCAAGGACGAAGTGGCCGAGCCGGCCGAGTAATACCTCTCCGCAGTTTCGGAGGCTGGCCATCCCCTCGGGGGTGGCCTTTTTCGTTTTGGTGCGGAAAGGGCCGTGCCCGACCTCGGGTGGGCGCTGTGCGCGCTCTGTGGCTTGGCACTTTATCTCGCAAGCCCGTAGACCGGTTATACCCGCGACGCCTTCGCCAATGCGCCCTCCCGGGGGGAGGTCGGGCGCGGCCCGGGGCTAGTCGCCCCGCGCCAAGTAGATCCCGCCCCCTCCAAAGGTATCACCGAGGTAACCCCCGATACCTCCGCGGTATGTTTTCCTTCCCCCGTCCCGCGCGCTACAACCTCCCACAAAGAGGAGGCTTTCATGCACGCACTGACCCATGACGGGGTGACGCTCCACATTCTCGATCAGGGCCCGCGCGACGGGCGCGTGGTGATGTTCGGCAATTCGCTCGGCAGCGATCTGCGGCTCTGGGAAGCACTGATCCCGCGTCTGCCCGAGGGGCTGCGGCTGATCCGCTTCGACAAGCGCGGGCATGGGCTGTCCGACTGCCCGCCCGGCCCCTACAGCATCGAGGACCTCTCGGGCGACGCCGCCGCGATCTGCGATGCGCTCGGGCTTCGGGACGTGACCTTTATTGGCCTCTCGATCGGCGGGCTGATCGGGCAGAGCCTCGCCGCGCGACGTCCTGATCTTCTGCGCGCGCTCGTCCTGATGGACACCGCCGCCAAGATCGGCACGCCCGAGATGTGGAACGAGCGGATCGCCAATGTGCGCCGCGACGGGATCGCGAGCATCTCCGACGCGATCCTCGCACGCTGGTTCGCGCCCGGTTTCGCCGAAGGACATCCGGCGGAGTTCACGCTTTGCCGCAACATGCTCGAACGTGGGCCCGACGAGGGCTATGCGGGCTGCTGCGCGGCGATTGCCGGGGCCGATCAGACCGAGGCGACGCGAGCGCTGAGCCTGCCGGTGATGGCGATGACGGGTGCGGATGACGCCTCGACCCCGCCCGATCTGGTGCGCGCCACGGCGGAGCTGTGCGGCGCCGCGTTCCACGAGATCGCGAATGCGGGCCACCTGCCCTGCTACGAGCAGCCCAAGGCCGTGGCGGCGCTGTTGAAGGATTTCCTGGACAAGACCTGAGCTGACACCCCGCCCGGTGCGCGCCGAAGGCGCAGGGCGCGCGACGGCCCGTCCCGACGGGCTGGCGCGATTGGGGCCGCGTGCCCAGCGGGAAGCTCAGGGGAATGTGGCGGGCATAAACCGCCACAGCGGACAACGGGCGCGCGCCACCCCACGGGCCGCCGCGCGCCCTGCTTTTTTACACCGCTTCCAGCGCCACGGCGATGCCCTGCCCCACGCCGATGCACATCGTGGCAAGCGCCCGGCTGCCCTTGCGGCGCACCAGTTCCAGCGCCGCCGTGCCGGTGATCCGCGCGCCTGACATGCCCAGCGGATGGCCAAGCGCGATCGCGCCGCCATTGGGGTTCACGCGCGCATCGTCATCGGCAATGCCCAGATCGCGCAGCGTGGCCAGACCTTGGCTCGCAAAGGCCTCGTTCAGCTCGATCACGTCGAAGGCGTCCTGCGTCAGGCCCAGCCGCGCCATCAGCTTCTTGCTGGCAGGCGCAGGCCCGAACCCCATGATCCGCGGCGGCACGCCAGCTGCGGCCCCGCCGGAGATCTTCACCAGCGGCGTCAGCCCGTGTTTGCGCACGGCCTCCTCGGAGGCGATGATCAGCGCCGCTGCGCCATCGTTCACGCCGGACGCATTGCCCGCCGTGACCGTGCCGTCGGGCCGCACGATGGGCCGCAGCTTGGTCAGCGCTTCCAGCGTGGTGCCGGGTCGCGGGTGTTCATCCGTGTCGACCACGACCGGATCGCCCTTGCGCTGCGGGATCGTGACCGGGGTGATCTCCTCGGCCAGACGGCCCGCTTCCATCGCCTTGGCCGCAGCCTCTTGCGAGCGCAGCGCGAAGGCATCCTGATCTTCACGGCTCACGCCGAAATCATCGGCCACGTTCTCCGCCGTCTCGGGCATCGAGTCGACGCCATGCGCCTCTTTCATCAGCTTGTTCACGAAGCGCCAGCCGATGGTCGTGTCATAGACCGCATTGGCGCGGCTATAGGCGGCCTCGGCCTTGGGCATCACGAAGGGCGCGCGCGACAT
>NZ_DFRG01000006.1:0-31151 GCF_002378135.1 Thioclava sp. UBA3469 | reverse complement strand
CTGTCGATCATCGGCACGCCGCCCGTCGACCGCCTGTCGATCCGCACCTACGTGTCGGAGTTCGATCCCGTCACCATCCGCGAGGCGCTGCTGCGCGAGCATTACCGGGGCGGGCAGAGCTTCTATGTCGTGCCGCGGATTTCCGATCTTCCCGAAATTGAGGAATTTCTGCAAACCCACGTGCCCGAGGTGAAATATCTCGTGGCGCATGGCCAGATGGCCGCGGGCGAACTCGATGACCGGATGAACGCGTTTTACGATGGTAAATACGACGTGCTGCTGGCGACGACGATCGTCGAAAGCGGCCTCGATATTCCGACCGCGAACACGATGGTGATCCACCGCGCAGATATGTTCGGCCTCAGCCAGCTTTACCAGATCCGGGGCCGGGTGGGCCGCGCGAAGACTCGGGCCTATTGCTACCTGACGACGAAGCCGCGGATGCCGCTGACGCCGCAGGCGCAGAAACGGCTGCGTCTTTTGGGCTCGCTCGACAGCCTCGGGGCGGGGTTCAACCTTGCGAGCCAGGACCTCGACCTGCGCGGCGCGGGCAACCTTCTGGGCGAGGAACAGTCGGGGCATATCCGCGAGGTCGGCTACGAACTGTATCAGTCGATGCTGGAAGAGACGATCTCGAAGCTGAAATCGGGCGAGCTGACCGAGACGGCGGATGGCGACTGGTCGCCGCAGATCAATCTCGGGGTGCCCGTGATGATCCCCGACAGCTACATCCCCGATCTCGACGTGCGCCTAGGCCTCTATCGTCGCCTGTCGAGCCTAACCACCAAGGTCGAGCTGGAAGGCTTCGCAGCCGAGCTGATCGATCGCTTTGGCGAGCTTCCGAAAGAGGTCAACACGCTGCTTCTGGTCGTCCGTATCAAGGCGATGTGCAAACGCGCGATGATCGCCAAACTCGACGCCGGTCCGAAAGGCGCGACGGTCCAGTTCCACAACGACAAATTCCCGAACCCGCAGGGTCTCGTGGAATTCCTGACTGCGCAGCGCGATCTGGCCAAGGTGAAGGACAACAAGCTGGTCATTCGCCGCGATTGGAAGAACGACAAGGACAAGATCAAGGGCGCCTTCGCGATTGCCCGCGATCTCGCCGAGAAGGTTATCGAGGCGAAGAAGGCGAAGGCCTGAGCGGCTCCGCGCGGAACATAACCTGTCCGCGCGGCAGCATCCTCTCGTCGCGGGTGAGGCTCCAGCCTGAGGCGTCCGCCATTGCGTAGAGGGCCGCTTCCGAGAGGTGATAGGGCGCTCGGGCGGCATGGGTGACGACGCCGTCCTTCTGGCGGTGACTGGTCGCCTCGTCAGGCGCGAGGAACACCGTCAGCAGCACGCACTCCAGTTGAGGAAAGCGCCGCAACCCATTGAGACAGCGTGCAATTGCGTCGCTCTCAAGATGCGGGAATACGCCGAAGGCGATGGCATGGGTGATCGTGTCGGACACACCCGCGAAGGTGAAATCCGCATCCTCCACCAGCTGCACAGGATCGAGACGCTCGCGGGCATCCAGCTCCGCCGCATAGCCCGCCAGCATCAGAGCGCGCGAGGCATCCGTACCCCAGTAATGGCCCGGCTCCAGATAGGGCACCGCCTTGCAGCCAAGCCGCAACGCGCCCGCGCCGATATCGAGAAGCACATGATCGGGCCGCAACCCGTGATCCATGAGCGCCGCCATCTGCGCACGGCCCGTCTCGTCCCAGCGCCCGCCCACGATGTCGCGGTGGCGGCCCTTGGCGAGCGCCTCATCGTAGAACCCGGGGCGGGCATAGGGCGAGGACATCGGGAGCGACTCGGGACCGGGGAAAGATGCGCGGGTATGCGCCCTTTGCCCCCGTGCGTAAAGCCCCGTCAGTCGGTCTCCTGCGTCTTGCGGATCAGCCACCAGGCGAGGGTCGAACAGGTCAGCGTCGCGATCACCATCGGCAGCGCCGTGCCATTGAAGGACAGCCCTACGGGGGCTGCGATCACCACCGCGCCCACCGTCGAGATCGCGGCCACGATAGAGGCCGCCATGCCGGCGATATGGCCCATATGCTCCAGCGCCAGCGCGTTCAGGTTCCCGAAGGTCAGGCCCGCCATTGCGAAGACCGAGACCGAATAGACGAAGATGAACGGGAAGCCCGACGCGCCGTCGGTCAGCCCGCTAAGCACCAGCACCAGCATGACCGCCGAGATCGCCACCTGAGAGATATAGGTCCCCTTGACGATCTTGCGCATCCCCAGCCGCATCACGTAGCGCGCATTGAAGATCGTGGCGGTGCCCGCCATCAGCGCGCCAATGGCGAACCACATCGGGAAGGTGTCGGTCACGCCATGCGCCGCGTAAAGCTGTTGCGCGGTCGACAGCAGCGCGAACATCTGCCCGAAACCCAGCGTCATCGTCACGATATAGAGCCGCACATCGGAATGGGTGATCACCTCCAGCGCCGCAGCGCGCAGCTTCGACACGTTCAACGGGCGGCGATCCTCGGGGGCGAGCGTTTCCGGTTGCCGGATCATCAGCCAGCTCACGCCGACGCAGCCAAAGACCATGAAGGCCCAAAACACGCCGCGCCAGCCCGCAAACGCGATCACGAGCTGGCCGATCGACGGCGCCACGGCGGGCACGAGGATGAAGATCATCATGATGAAGGAGGTGATCTTCGCCATTTCGCGCCCGGCAAACAGATCGCGCACCAGCGCCATCACGGTGATCCGCGGCCCCGAGGCGCCGATCCCCTGCAGCACCCGCGCCGCCAGCAGCGCCTCGAGGCTCTGCGCGTGGGCGGCGACGAATGCCCCGACCATGTAGATCGCGATCCCGCCTGCGATGGTCTTGCGACGCCCGAGCGCATCCGAGATCGGCCCGGCAAACAGCGTGCCGACGCCCATGCCCAGCACGAAGGAGGTCAAAACCAACTGCGCGCGGTTGACCGCATCGGGGCTCAGTTCCTCCGCAATTTGCGGCAGGGCCGGCAGCATCCCGTCGATCGAGAAGGCGACCGTCGCGATCAGCGAGGCGAGCATGACCGTCAGTTCGGGCAGCGAAAGAGGCGTGCGCGCCCGGGGCGCGTCAGAGATCTGGGACATTCTGGGGGACTTTCCGAAAGTCGGATTTATTCGAAGCGCGAGCATAGGGAGCTGCGCCGATTTGGCCAGAGGGCCGGGCGCGCAGCCCCCTGTGCGCTCACGCGAGAGTGAACCTGGGGGCTACGCGCGCGGAACGTGGATCAGTGCTGCGTTGCGTCGGAGGGTGCGCCGGACAACTCGTCGATCACCTGCAGCCACAGCTCGGTCGGTTGTGCGCCGCTCACGAGATGCGCATTGGCGACAACGACCGAGGGCACCGCGTTGATCCCGCGCTCGCGCGCATGCGCCTCCTTGGCGACGATCGTGTCGATATCGGCATCCGAGGCCAGAAGGCGCTCCACCAGTCGCGGATCCATCTTCGCGGCCTCCGCCACCTCACACAGCACAGTCGAGTCACCGATATTGCGCCCGTCGCGCCAATGCGCGGCCAGCAGCCCTTCCATCACGTCCTCCTGACGCTCTTCCAGCCCAGCCCAATGGAGCAGGCGATGCGCGTTGCGGGTATTGGGCTGATGCGTGACGCGCTCGGGGTGGAAATCGTAGCCCTCGGCCTCGGCGATCTCGAGGAGCTGCACATGCATCTTCGCGGCCCCGTCCTGACCGAATTTCGCCTGCAGGTAATCGGCGCGCCCCATGCCCTCGGGCGGCATCGTCGGGTTCAGCTCGAACGGCTGCCAGGCGCGCTGAAACGGGGGGTTGGGACGTTGCGCCAAGGCCCGGTCGAGGCGCGCCTTGCCGATGAAGCACCACGGGCAAACGGGATCGGCGAAAATATCGAGCGTGATCATGAGGTGACCTCCTGTTGCAGCATGGCGCGGATCTCCGAGCGCAGCACCTTGCCGTTACGGTTGCGGGGCAGGGCGGCGATATGGGCGTAAAGGCGGGGCTGCTTGTAACGTGCAAGCCGCGCCTCTGCATGGGCGCGCAAACTGTCTTCTTCCACATCGCCCGTATAGGCGAGCGCGATGACGCTGGCATCGGCCTTCACCGCGATCTCGACGGCGGCCACATCGCCCGCGCCGGGGCAGTCATGCATGACCTCTTCGACCTCGATCGGGGAGACCCGGAAGCCGCCCGCGTTCATCATATCATAGCCGCGCCCGAGATAGGTGATCGCACCGTCTTCACCCATCGAGACCGTATCGCCGGTCACGAACCACGGGCCGACACGGCGCGCCGCCGTCTCCTCGGGGGCGTTCCAATAGCCCAGATAAAGCCCCGGATCGCTCTCGTGGATCGCAAGCTGACCCGGCTCGCCGCGCGGCACCGGTTGCCAATCCTCGCCCAGCACGGCGACATGGCGGCCCGCCTGCGGATAGCCGCAGGTGCCGGGCGGCGCGGGATGATCGGGACTGCCCGAGATGAAGGTCGAGCATTCCGACATGCCGAGCGCCTCATAGACCTTCGTGCCCGTCGCCGCGTTCCAGGCCATGCGCGTGGGCTCGGGCAGTGCCTCGCCCGCGCTCAGCCCATGGCGCAGCTTCGGCAGCGACAGCGTCTCGTGATGTTTCAGGATTTGCCGATAGACCCCCGGGGCAGCAGCGAAGATCGTCGCGTCGAACCGTTTGAGCAACAGGGGCAGGCTGCGCGGCTCCACCCCGTCCGCCGGGATCAGCGCGGTCGCGCCCAGCGTCCACGGATCCATCAACCCGGTCCCGAGCGTGTATGTCCAGTTGAAGGCGCCGGCATGCATCAGACGGTCGTCCGGCCCCATGCCATACCAGCCGCGATACATCATCTGCCGCGCCCAGATCGCACGATGCGCATGCATCACCGCGCGCGCCGAACCGCCCGTGCCGGAAGTAAAGATCATATAGGCGAGGCGGTTCGGATCGCCCATCGCGTAGTCGCAGGGCGCGGCGTCCTCGGCCTTGCGCAGAATTTCGGCAGGGATCACGCGCGCTGGATGATCGGGCAGGGCGATCCCGTCGCCCGCCACGACAGCCGCCGGATCGAGATCGGCGGCGAGCTTGGTGATCTCGGCCTCGGTCAGCTGCGCCGAGGTCGGCACCGGCACCAGACCGGCGGCGATGGCGCCAAGGAACGCGATGGGAAATTCCGGCCCGTTGCCCAGCCGCAGCATCACGCGGTCGCCGGGCGTGAGCCCTGTCTCCAACAGAAGAGACCCAGCACCGCGCACCGCCGCGATCAGCCGCCCATAGGACCAGCGCTGCGCGCCGGAAGGCTTCACGATCTGCATCGCCAGCTTGTCGGGCGTCGCGGACCCCGCCGCCAAAACATGTGCGGCCATGTTGAAGGCGCTTGGCGGGTCGGGGATCGGGTCTGTGCGGTAAACGGAATCCATGCAGCCTAGCTAGGACGCAGCACGCGCCCGAGCAAGCCCGAACGCGCCGACATCACTTTCGCTTCGCCTTGGCGAAAATATCCCGGGGAGCGGCGGAGCCGCGGGGCAGAGCCCCGTTCAACCTAGGTCATGCGCGCGACGCTCACTCTTCGTCGTCGTCGCCGAAGCGGGCGTCGTCGTCATATTCGTCTTCGCCCTCGCCGACATATTTCGCCGACAGCGCAATCGAATGACCGTCATGGGTCGGGTCCATGACCACGTCGGAGGGCAATTCGCCCCGCATCCAGTCGCGGATTTCGTCGCGCGCGTCGGCCGGTTCCTGTTCGGTCAGCTCGGCGATATACCGGATGAAGGCCTTCTGATCGCCGTCGATCTCGTCAAGTTCGGCCTCGTCGGCTTCGGGCCACTTGTCCACGATCGCCTCGTAAAATGCCGCCCAGTTTTCCTCGATATGGTGCCATTTCATCGCTTTTGATCCTTTTCTTCGCGGCTCGTCTCACGGGCGGCCCTATGTCTGAGAAAGGGACGCCCGGGGGGCTTTGCAAGGCACAAGGCAAAGATACCTCGCACGGTTCCATATCGTGATCAGTTCCGGGAGGTTACCTGAACCAGCCCTGCACCGAGCGCGCACCGCCCGAGATGTCGTCGCCCACGCCGGCCACCGTGTTGCAGCCCGCCAATGCCGCAGCGACTGCTGCCAGAAGGATGAGTTTTTTCATTGTCCTGCCTCTTGATACCACCAGACATCGGGTTGGAAACCCGGCCATGCCCCGTATAGCGGGGTCTTCTCAGGGTAGTGAAGCTGCTTGATATGGGCGATGCGGTCAACCGGGGCATACCAGATCGGGATGACATAGCGACCTGCAGTCAACACCCGGTCGAGCGCATGGGTCGCGGCGACGAAATCCTCGTGGCTTTTGGCGTCGAGCATGGCCTTGACCATCGCCTCGGCGGCGGGGGAGTTCATGCCCATCCAGTTGCGCGAGCCGGGCTCTTTCACGCCTTTCGAGCCCCAATAAAGGTTCTGCTCGTTACCGGGCGACAGCGACAGCGCGCGCCAGTACCACGCCATGTCGAAATCATAGGCATTGGTGCGCTGCGTATATTGCGCGTCATCGATCACGGTCACTTTCGGGAAGATCCCCAGCTTCTTGAGCGCCTCGGTATAAATATCGACGATACTCTGGGTCTCGGCCGCGCCTTGCTGCAGCACAATCTCGAAGGTGAAGGGCTTGCCGTCCTTCTTGAGCACGCCGTCGCTATCGACCTGCCAGCCCGCGTCTTCCAGCAGCTTCGCCGCGGCGCGCATGTTCTTGCGGTTGCGCACGCCGCCGTCGGAGGTGGGCAGCGTATAGCCGTCGATCGTACCGGGCGGCAGTTGATCAGCGAAAGGCTCCAGCAGGGCTTTCACTTTCCCTTCGGCGGGGCCGTGCTTCATTCCCAGCTCGGAATTCGAGAAATAGGAGGAAATCCGCGGCTCCGCGCCGCCATTGATGGTCTTGTTGATGAATTCGAAGTTGAACGCGTCAATCATCGCCTGACGCACCCGCCAATCCGCAAAGACCGGGTTACGGGTGTTCATCACCAGCCCCTTGATGCCCGAGGGACGCCCGTTCGGGATCTCGGATTTCACCACGTCGCCCGATTGCACAGCGGGGAAGTTGTAATTGCGGCCCCAGTCGGCAGCGTTCCATTCGGTATAGCTGTCGGTCTCGCCGCCCTTGAAGGCCTCGAACACGACGCCGCCATCGCCGAAATAGTCGTAGCGGATCGTGTCGAAATTGTTCCGGCCCTTGTTGAAGCCCAGATCCTTGCCCCAGTAATCGGGGTTGCGTTTCAGCTCGATGAATTTGCCGGGATCGACGCGGCCCACGACATAAGGCCCGGATCCGATCGGCGCCATGTTGGTGGTGGAGGCGAAGTTGTGCCCCTCCCACTGAGCTTTCTCCAGAACTGGGCGCATCCCCATGATCAGCGCCATTTCGCGGTCCTTCACCTCGGGTTTGAAGGTGATGCGGACCTTGCGCTCGCCGGTCTTCTCGATCTTCTCGACCTTGGACCATGCGTTCTGGTAGCGCGGATGACCTTCGGTCCCGAGCGTTTCATAGGACCAGATGACATCTGCGACCGTTACCGGATTGCCGTCGGAGAACTTCGCCTCGGGGCGCAGGGTGAACTCCACCCAGGTGCGATCAGGATCGGTCTCGACCGATTCGGCGAGAAGCCCGTAGAGCGTGAAAGGCTCGTCCATCGAGCGGCCCATCAGCGATTCGGCGACATAGCGGCTGATTCCCTCCGCCGGGCGCCCGTTCAGAATCCACGGGTTAAGCGAATCGAACATGCCGGCCACGCCAAATCTGATCTCGCCGCCCTTGGGCGCGTCGGGATTGGCATAGGGCAGGTGGGTAAAGCCGGTCGGAAGTGCAGGCTCTCCATACATTGCAATCGCAGGTTGTGGCTCCGCGGCAGCGATCCCTGTAAATACAGGGGCGAGCCCGAAAAGCGCCCCGCCGAGTAAATGGAAAAACACCGATCTCGTCATGTTAACAATCCCTGCCTTGCCTGCATTTATTGGCGCCAAGCTAGCGAGAGGTTTGAAACTGCGCAAACTTTTCCCTTGGAGAGCGGCGCAGGATTGCTTATAAGGGATGCACTGCTCGATAGGTTTCTTGCCTGTATGAAACCTGCCTCATGACTTGACGCCCGCCCTAGCGCGGGCGTCTTTTTTTACGTCATCCCCCAAGAAAACAAGGTCCTCACCGCGATATCACGCGGTATTGCGCTTGCAGCATGGCGTTCGCAGGCGCGGCACGGCATGATCCCGGCGAATCCGTAACTTATCGCCACCGAAGGAGAGAACATGTCGCTTCAGGGAAAAACCGCCGTCATTACCGGGTCGAATTCCGGGATCGGTCTCGGGGTCGCGCGCGAACTGGCGCGGGCCGGCGCCGATGTCGTCATCAACTCCTTCACCGATCGCGATGAGGACCATCAGCTCGCCGCCGATATCGCGAAGGAATTCGGCGTCACCGCACGCTACATCAAGGCCGATCTGTCGAAAGGCGCCGAGGCGCGCGCGCTGATCGAGCAGGCGGGCAAATGCGATATCCTCGTGAACAATGCGGGCATCCAGCACGTCTCGCCGATCGAGGACTTCCCGGTCGAGAAATGGGATGCGATCATCGCGATCATGCTGACCTCGGCTTTCCACACCACCGCCGTCGCGCTTCCGATGATGCGCAAGGCGGGCTGGGGCCGGGTGGTCAACATCGCCTCCGCGCATGGTCTGACCGCGTCGCCCTATAAATCGGCCTATGTCTCGGCCAAGCACGGCGTTGTGGGCCTGACCAAGGTCACCGCGCTCGAGACCGCGAAGGAAGACATCACCGTCAACGCGATCTGCCCGGGCTATGTGAAGACCCCGCTGGTCGAGGCGCAGATCCCCGACACGGCGAAGGAATACAACATGACCGAAGAAGAGGTGATCGAGAAGGTCATCCTCGCGCGTCAGCCCTCGAAGGAATTCGCGACGGTGGAGCAGATCGGCGGCACCGCCGTGTTCCTGTGCTCGGATGCGGCGGCGCAGATCACCGGGACGACGATCTCGGTCGATGGCGGCTGGACCGCGCTGTAATCGGAAAATTCTCTGGCGGAGCGGGTACGCTCCGCCGGATCAATAGGGGCGCGACGAGAGCGCGCGCTCATGCGCCTGACGATGGGCGATCACGGCCTCCAGGCGGTTCTTCACCCCGTATTTCTGCATGATATTCGTCATATAGAACTTCACCGTCTTCTCGCTGATCGCGAGGCGCGTGGCGATTTCGCGGTTGGTCTTGCCGCGCTCCAGCTCCCGCAGCACCTGCATTTCGCGATGGGTGAGGTTCTCGCTCTCGGATTTCTCCTGCCCAGAGAGCGCGGCTTGCAGCAGCGCCGCCGCGAAGCTGGGCGATACGAAGGTGCCGCCATGCAAGATCGCGTCGATCGCGGCCTGCAGCTCCGAGACACCCACGCCCTTGAGAATATAGCCCTTCGCGCCCGCGCTCATCGCTTCGATCGCGGTTGCAGGCTCGTCGCAGGCGGTCAGCAGGATGCATTGCATGGACGGGTCGTGGTCGATGATCTTGCGCAGCGCGTTCAGCCCGCCGCCGGGCATGCTGAGATCGAGGATCATAAAGTCCGGCCTGCGCGTTCGGGCAAGCTCGATCGCGTCGATGGCGGAACTGCCCTGATCAATCACGTCGATCCCGAGCGCGTCTTGCAGAACGGCACACAGCCCCTGCCGGAAAATTGGATGGTCATCGATAATACAGGCCGTCGTCGGCACGAAATCAGACATGGAAATACCCCTTAAACGATCCCGCGACCGCGTTCCCCAACGCGCGACAGTCATGCCGTCCGGAATGCCGCGAAATCCGTCTTCCCCCGGACCATTAGAATGAAGGTGTCCTGAAGAAACACAATAAAGAAAGACGCTTACAGAATAGTCCGATCTGACTATCGCTATAGACCGATAGGATTACGTTCGCGTCACCTTTAGGGGGCGTCTGGAGCGAGTGGGATGCGGCAAACCACCTCCGCGCCTTGCGGCTCGAGACGCCGGAATTCGAGCGTTCCGCCAAGCGATTGCGCCCGGAATTGCATCCCCGGCAGACCAAGCCCACCCTCGCGGTATTCGCGCTCTTGCTCGATGGTGTGGCCGGGGGCCGGGCCACTGTCGGAGATGCGCAGGACGAATGAGCCATCTTCTTGATAGGTTTCAATTTTCTGGCTTGAGCCGGGCGCGTGACGCGCGGCGTTTGCGAGGGCTTCCTGCACGATCCGCCCCAAGGTGCGCCGCGTCGTCTCGGTCAGCTCCGGCGCGTTCGGCGCAAGCGCGAGTGTGACCTGCGCTCCGCTGCGTCGGCCATGGTCCGTGGCGAGCGTTTCGATCAGCGCGGCAAGCGTCGGCGCGGCGTCGAATTGCGGCGCGACCAATCCGCCCGAGATGGCACGGATTTCCTCCATCGTCTTGCGCGCGACTTTCTTGATTTCCGAGACAATTCCGGCTGCTTTCGGCTCATCGGTCGCACCGGGGGAACGAATCATATGCTCCAGCCGGTCGATCTCCAGCACCAGATAGGACAGTAGCTGGCACGCCCCGTCATGCAGGTCCGCCCCGATGCGCCGTTTTGCGCGCTCGTCGATATTGGCGGCGTTCTGGGCGGCCTCCGCGATCGAGCGGTGCAATTGCGAATTGCCCAGCAGCAGACGCTCGCGCTCGGCGAACTGACGGCGCAGCTCGACGGTCTGGCGCTCGATCGTCAGGCTGCCGCGCTGCACGATCAGGAACAGCATGGTGAAGACGATGATCGCGAGCGGGCCGACGAAGAGCCAGGTCGTCTTGGCGGAGGTCAGCAGCGCACCCCGGACCACGTCGGCATTCTGGTAGAACTCTCCCACCGCCAGAATAGCGCCGGTCTCGATATCGCGCAGCGGGGCGTAGATCTCATAGAGCTGCACGCCCAGCGCGCGTTCGGCATCATGGGCGGCGTCTTCCAGATCGGGAAAGCGCCCGAAGACCTTCCCCTTGAGCGCCTCGAAAATCTCGTCGTCGGGCAGGACGTGCCCATGCCCGGTCTCGGGTGCGAAGACCAGCTTGCCTTCGCGGCTCCAGATCTTGATGGCGAGGAAATTGCCCTGTTTACGAAACCCCTCCGCGAGCGCATCCAGGGCTGCGAAATCCTCGGGGAGCAGGGCCTCCGATCGGCCCAGCGCCTGCACATGCGGCTGCAAGAGGTTTTGCATGTAGAAGGCGGCGGTGTCGGCAGAGGCATCGAGCAGCCGCGTCGTCGCACGGTTGTTGATCCAGTACGCGAGGGAGGCGAGCAGGAGGCTCAGCACTAGCCCAAGCCCCACGAGAAACTGCAGCGACAGCGAAAACCCCAGAAACCAGCGCAACGGGTTTCGCACCGTCTGCACCGGGTCCGGGGCCCCCAAACCCCCGACCTTGGTCGCATCGCTCTTAGACCTTTGTCCCATAGTCTCTTGCGTCCTTTGGCGAGGAGCGTTCCCGACCATAGGGGAGAATCTCGTTCGACCTAAGACAATTTTCGCCCCCTCGATTTGCTGGCCTGATGGAAGGCAGGAAAAAGCGCCGTGCTTGTGGGGGGTGACGGCGCGAGGCGAGGCACAGGGGTAAGTGCCGTCTCGTACAGCCTCCTAATGAGCCAAGCACCGGCGATGGGTGTGACACGGGACCGCAATGCGGCCCGATTTGGTCTTAGGGGGCTGACATGACGATCAAACTGGCTGGAGCCGATCTCGACTATCTGCTGCAACAAGCAAATATCCTGAACGATTATTCCCGACTGACGAGCGCGCTCGACCCGAACGGGGTGCGCGAAGTGTCGGGCTATAACAACAACCTCGCGGGCGGCTATACCGTCGGCGCGGATGGCACCATCGTCTGGACCGGCGGCAATGTGCATCCCGATTGGGGGCAGGCCGATACCGAGTTCCTGCGCATGTTCACCACCAATCACCCGACCGAGCCTGAATACGGCACCTCTTACGCCACCGTGCAGAAGATGTGGGTGACGCTGGTGCTGCCCGACAGCGAGGGCCGTCTTCCCGACGATCCCGATTATGTCGCGACCTCCAAGCAGGTGCTGGTCGACAACCCGATGTCGATGTCGCCCTCGATGTTCGTGGCGGATGGGGCAGGGAACATGCCCGGCGATCCCGATTACACGCCCACCGTCGATGCAATGTCGATGATGGTGGCGATGTCGGATGCGCAGGCCGAATACCAGTTCGGCTCGGACGGCTCGACGCTCGACATTCTCAACAGTTCGGTCGTGGTGGATTCCACCCCGCGCCTGATCTCGCAGCTGATCACCAGCTCGAATGTCGACATGACCGATCCGAACTACAACCCGGCCGCCGTGGCCGCGATGAACAATCTGGGCGGCTCGGCGGTGGACGTGTCGAACTCCGTCGTGGGCGACATCACCACCGCCTTCATGCCGAACCCCGGCATCCTCGGCGGCGTGACCTATAACGAGTGGTTCGTGGCCTTCGGTCAGTTCTTCGATCACGGTCTGGACTTCATCCAGAAGACCGGCGGCGTGGTGATGATCCCGCTGAGCCCGAACGATCCGCTTTACATTGATCCGATGTATGCGCCGAACCCCGATTACGTGGATGCGGCGACCACGCCGAACGTTCCGGAGATGATCGCGACGAACCCGGCCTATATCCCGGGCGTCTCGAACATGATGATGTTGAGCCGCGCGAAACTGTCGAACCCGGATACGGATTTCGACGAGAACGGCAACCTGCTGCCGGGTGTCACGCCGCTCTACAACAACAATACCGGCCTGATGATCGACCAGAGTCAGACCTACGGCTCGCATGAGGCGGTCAACGTGCTGCTGCGCCAATACGATGCCAATGGCATCCTCACCGGCAAGCTGATCACCGGGGCCGAGGACGGGATCGTCCATCGCCCGGATGCGAATGGCAATCTGGTGGAACTCGACGTCTCGACGGGGGCGGCAGTCGCACCCGATGGGACGGAGGTCACGGGCAAGGAAGAGTTGGCGACCTGGGCCGACATGAAGGTCAACGCGGCTCGGATCGGGATCGAACTGGTCGACACGGATGTGCTCGATTGCCCGTGGATCAACGCAGATGCGATCGGGCGGATGAACTTCACGCCGCAGAGCGATTTCCTGTTCCGCTCGGATCAGAGCATCGCCGATCTCGAAGCGATCGCTTCCACGACCGGGATCGAGATCGGGGGCATGACCTACACCTCCTTCGCCGATGTGGCAGCTGCGGGCTACGACCCCTTCGTGCGCTGGACCCTGCAGGATGCGATGGAGGGCAAATGCGCCGCGGCCGATATCGGCGAGGTGCGCACCACCAATCAGGCGATCCTTCTGGATATCGCGCATGGCGCCGCGCCGGGCGCCGATTTCCAGGGCAATGAGCTCGACCCGGCGTCGGACCCGAATGCGGGCGCCTTCACCTACGATGACGCGCTTCTGGCCCGTCACAAGGTCTCGGGCGATGGCCGCGTGAACGAGAACATCACGCTGACCTCGGTGCACCACGTCTTCCACGAAGAGCACAACATCCAGGCGCAAAACGTCATGATGTCGGCGGTTCGCGATGCGATCGCAAGCGGCGATATCGACGGGCTGAACGGCACGGATGCGGCGAATGAAGGCTGGCTGGCGGTGGATATCGACCAGGTCACCTTCGACAGCTGGGCCGGGACCGATCTGACCGACGACGCGGCGGTGCAGGCCATCGTCGACAGCCTCACCTGGGATGGCGAGCGCGTCTATCAGGCCGCGCGCATCATCACCGAGAGCGAATACAACCACATCGCGGTCGACCAATACATGGGCACGCTCTACCCGGCGCTGCCGGAATTCGTGTCCTACTCGGCCGATATCAACCTCAATATCAGCCTCGAATTCGCGCAGGCCGTGTTCCGTCTGGGTCACTCGCAGCTGCGCGAGACCGTCCAGATCGCAGTGACCGACGAGGCGGGCGTCAATCCGGGCGAGCCGGGCTACGTGCCGACCTATGTCGAGAAGGGGTTGTTCGACGTCTTCCTCAACCCCGATCAATACGACGTCTATGGCGCGTCCGGTATCGCCGCGGGTCTGCTGACCCAGCAGGGCAACGAGATGGACGAATTCGTCACCGCCGCGCTGCAACAGTCGCTGGTGGGTGTGCCGCTCGATCTGCCCGCGCTGAATATCGCGCGCGGTCGCGATGTCGGCCTGCCGACGTTGAACGAGCTGCGCATGGAAGTCTTCGACGGGCTGACCCAGAACACCTCGAACAATACCAACGGCTCCGGCATCGCGCCCTATCACAGCTGGGAAGATTTCGGGGCGCATCTGCGCACGCCGGAATCGCTGGTGAACTTCATCGCCGCCTATGGGCGGGACGAGGACGGCACCTTCGGGCTGCAAGCCGCGCGCGACGCCTATCAGGCGGGCACGGGCGAGCTTTACGAAATCCGCGCTGCGGCGCAGGCGATCCTCGATGCCGCAGCCGATGCGTCCGATCCGCTGCATGACGAAGCGCTGATGTTCATGCGCGGTTCGGGAGAGCCGACCTATACGCCGGGTGTGGGCTGGTCGCTCTCGGGCGGGCAGGGCGATCAGGGGTTCTGGGATATCGACCTCTGGGTCGGCGGTCTGGCCGAACAGGCGATGTTCGACGGCCCGCTGGGCACCACCTTCAGCTTCATCATGCTGGACTTCACCCAGCGCCTGCAGGATGGCGACCGCTTCTACTACCTCTACCGGATGCCGGTCGGCCACCATCTGGGCGATCAGATCATCGGCGAGCAATTCGCCCATCTGATCATGCGCACCACCGGGCTGGAGCATATCCCGGACGCCTTCGCCACGCCCTCGGCAACCTATGTGCTCGACGGGACGACCTCGAATGGCGACTACCACGACAATGCGCGCGACGGTCTGCTGGGTGTCGATGACGCCTATGGCGACAACGACTACTTCAACGCGACGCTGGAGCGGCTGCCCGACGAGGTGCGCGACGTGGCCCTCGCAAATGGTGGCTTCGAGGCGCAGGATCTCGTCGCGGCGGGAGCCCCGACCAATGCGCGCGGCACCTATCTCAATGGGGCGATCGAGGGCTGGACCCTCAACGGCACAGGCGGCACCTGGGCGCCCACCGAAGCTGCGGTGCCCTTCCTGCCCGAAGGCACGCAGGTCGCACAGCTTGGCCGCAATGCATCGATGAAAGCCGACACCGGCACGGACCTCGTCGAGGGAAATGTCTACACTCTGACGCTCAAGGTTGGCGACAAGATCGGCTATGTCGCGACCGGCGGCACGGTCAAACTGGTGGCCTCGGATGGCACCGTGTTGGCCAGCGTCGTTTTCGCGCCGCCGCTCGATGACGACGACGTCACGACGGACGATGCCTGGGACATGGTAACCCTGAGCACCGGTGCTGTGCCTGCGGATCTCGCGGGCCTGGGCCTGAGCATCGTGGTCGAGACCGACGGCACCGGCCAGTACACGCTCTTCGACAACGTCCAACTGACCGAGAGCATCCCCGGCGGTCCGGCCAATGACGGCCATATCACCGTGATCGGCCTCTCGGGCGATGACTTCATCGTCGGGGCTCTGGGCGATGACGTGCTCTATGGCGACGAGGGTAACGACCGCATCGAAGGCGCGCAGGGCAACGACCACATCTATGGCGGCGACGGCGACGACTACATCACCGATTACGAGAATGACGACTTCATCCTCGGCGGGAACGGCAATGACACGATCTTTGCGGGCCCCGGCGTGCTCGACACCTCGCACGGCAACGCGGGCGATGACGAGGTCCATGGCGGCGACGGCATCGACGAGGTCTTCGGCGACGATGGCGATGACCGGCTCTATGGCGAGGGCGACACCGACCTGATGATGGGCGGTGACGGCAACGACTACATGGATGGCGGCGACAGCGTCGACGAGATGTTCGGCGGCAACGGCGCGGACTGGATGGTCGGCGGCGTGGGCGACGACAACATCAACGGCGGCTCGGGCAACGACCTGCTCGAAGGGGGCCTCGGCCCGACCGCGAACGATGGCGACCGTCTCAATGGCGACAGCCCCGCGCAGCTCAACCCGGTGATCGAGTTCAACGGCGACGGCACAGAGGGCGACATGGATATCGGCTCCTACGAGGACGCCTATATCAACGTGGTCGCGAACCTGCAGACTTCGAACAACGCAGGCACCGGCTCGGTCCTGATGGACCAATATGCCTTCCTCGAAGGCCTTGTCGGCTCGCAATACAATGACGATCTGACCGGCGCGGATGAGAACGGCATCGGCTCGAACGGGATGAACAACTATCTCGTAGGCGGCGGCGGGGACGACCGGCTGACCGGCTTGGGCGATGGCGGCGACGAGACCACGGGGCAGGCCGATTTCATCTTCGGCGACAGCGTGATCGTGGACTCGAACCTCTACTGGATCGGCGACAACCGTCACGATCAGAGCGTGACCGTGACCGGCTTCATCGAGGATTGGTACGGCACGGGCGACACCCGCGTTCAGTTCTCGGACGGCTCGCTGGGCCATATCCTCGGCGATACCGGGACGGAGGGAACAGACACCGCGCTCTATACCGGCAACCGCGACGACTACCGGATCGAGCTGATCTCGATGAACGGCCAGCAGGCGGTGAAGATCACCGATCTGCGCAACGGCACCGACAATCAGGGCAACCCGGTCGCGACCGATGGGGTGGATATCCTCGTCGGCGTCGAATGGGCCGAGTTCGCGAATGGCGAGACGATTTCGCTCAATCCCGATCCGATGTCGGACATCATGTGGAACGCGACCGGCAGCAGTGGCGGCGGCACCATCGCCCGGCTGAGCGCGGATGTGCCCTTCGGCGGTCAGGCGACCTACGAGCTGCTTTCCGGCTCGCCGGAGGTGCGGCTTGGCGGCTTCAATGACGATCAGGTGCGCATTCAGGGCGGGCTCGGCGACAACGAGGCACTCACCGCTACGATCCGCGCGACCGACGCGTCGGGTACGCAGGTCACCGAGACCTTCGATATCGTCACCGGCGATGCGACGGACGAGGTGATCAACCTGACCGGCGCGACGAATGACACCACGATCTACGGTCGCGAAGGCAATGACACGATTACCGGCGGGGATGGCAACGACACCATCGTCTGGAACGTGACCAATCTGCGTCGCAACCAGCCGGAACGGCCCGACGGGCGCGATTTCGTGGATGGCGGGGCCAATGGTGCGGCGGGCGATCGCTTCGTCGTCACCGGCAACAACACCCGCGAGAACTTCGTGATCTACACTGTCGCGGCTGCGATGGCGGCCAATATCACGGTGCAGAACGCGGCCGCCGAAATCGTCATCACCCGCGATGGCGAGGTGATCGCCGAGCTTGCCAATATCGAGGAGATCACGATCAACACGCTCGACGTGACCGCCGATAACGGCAATGGCGGGCTCGACGGCGGCAATACCGGCGGGCGGCGCGGCGACAATGTCGAAATCGTAGGCGACTTCACCGGCACCAGCCTGAACTACTCGACGATTACGGTGAACGGCGATGATGGCGACGATGTCGTGGACATCTCGCAACTCGAATCCGATCACCGCATCGTCTTCCACGGTGGCGGCGGCGATAACGTTCTGGTCGGCGGGACGCGGTCGCAGGACGTGCTTGTCGATGCACGCCACGGCGCGCGTCCGGACAATACGAACCCGGACGGCTCGGATAGCGGCAGCGGCAGCGATGACGGCTCCGACAGCGCGATGCCCGACGGGCTGGTGCTGGTCGGCGACGACACCGCCGAGACCTTCATCGGCATGGAAGGCAATGACGTCATCTTCGCAGGCGGCGGCGCGGACAATGCGCTCGGCAACGAAGGCGACGACATGATCTTCGGCGACGGGGGCGCGGATCGTCTCTTCGGCGGCGAAGGCGACGACGTGATCGAGGCTGGCAAGGGCCGCGACATGGTCTTTGCCGATGACGGCGACGACACGGTGATCGCGACCGAAGACGACGGGGCCGACAGCTACTGGGGCGGGGAGGGCTCGGATACGCTCGATTACGCCGCGATCCAGGCCTCGGTCGAGGTCGATCTTGGCCACGGCACGAACGGCCATGGTCAGGTGATGATCGGCGAGACCGCGGATCAGATCTACAGCTTCTCTAATGTCATCACCGGCAGCGGCGACGACACGATCATCGCCAACAGCGCGGTCAACGTGATGGATGGCGGCGGCGGCCACGACACCTTCGTGTTCAACTCCGCGGCCGATGCCGATGGCGACCGGATCAACGGTTTCGCACCGGGCGACAAGATCGACCTGAGCGGGATCGACGCCGATCAGGGCGCGGCCGGTTCGCAATCCTTCGTCCTGTTCGCCGCGGGCGATTTCAGCGCCGCGGGCGAGCTGCGCGTCTCCTACGAGATGCGCGACGACGGCGAGCACACGATTGTCGCGGGCAATGTCGACGACGATCTGGATGCCGATTTCGAGATCGACATCGCGGGCCGTCACATGCTCGACGCCTCTGATTTCAACGGGGTGAACTAAGGGGGTAGCGCCCGGCGGAGGGGTCCGCCGGGCGTGATTTTTCAAAGTCTCAAGATCTTGGTGGGAGGATCAAATGAGCAATGCACGTCGCCGTTTCCAAGCCAGCGAAGAGCTCGTTTCCGAGCGTCTCGGCCGCTATCGCGGGCTGATCGTCTTTCTTCTCGGCCTGTCCTTCGTGATCAGCCTTCTGGCGCTGACAGGCTCGTTCTACATGCTGCAGATCTACGACCGGGCGCTGACCAGCGGCTCTGTGCCAACGCTGCTGGCACTGTCAGTTCTGGCCATCGCGCTCTACCTCTTTCAGGGCCTGTTCGATGTGCTGCGCAACCAGATCCTCGTGCGCGTCGGCGCGCGGATCGACAACCGCCTCGCGCCGCTCACGCATCGCGTCGCGATCGAGATGCCGCGTTTCGGCTATTCCACCTCCGAGGCGCTGGAGCGGGGCCGCGACGTCGATACGATCCGCAGCTTCATCTCGGGGGCCGGGGCCATCGCGCTTCTGGATCTGCCGTGGATGCCGCTGTTTCTCGGCTTCGTCTATCTGCTGCACCCGCTGCTGGGGCTGATGACCATCGGTGGAGCCTGCGTGCTGATCACGCTGACCGTCATCACCGAGATGATGTCGCGCCGTTCGGGTCGCGAGCTACAGAAAGCCTCCATCGCCCGCGCGATGATCGCCGACACCAACACCCGCAATGCCGACGTGCTGCACGCGATGGGCTTCGGGCGCCGCGCGGTCGAGCGGTTCGACACCGCCAATGCCGAGCATCTGCGCCTACATGCGCGCACCAGCGACATCACCGGCACGCTCAGCGGGCTGTCGAAGGTCACCCGGATGATGCTGCAATCGGCATTGCTGGGCCTTGGCGCTTACCTGACCATCGTGGGCGAGCTGTCGCCCGGTGCAATCATCGCCTGTTCGGTGGCCGCGTCGCGTGCGCTCGCCCCGGTGGAAATGGCGATCGGCAACTGGAAGGGGTTCGTGGCGGCGCGTCGCAGCCATGCGCGGCTGCGCGACACGCTCGCGACCCTCGAGGATGATGACACGATGGTCGCCTTGCCCGCGCCGACTGAGAGCTTCACCGTCGAGGGAATGACGGTCGTCGCGCCGGGCTCCGGTGCGGTGCTGCTGGGCGATGTCAGCTTCGATCTGAAATCGGGCGATGCGCTCGGTCTGATCGGGCCGTCGGGCTCGGGCAAGACCACGCTCGCCAAGGGGATCGTCGGCATCTGGCCACTGCTGCGGGGCCATGTCCGTTTCGACGGGGCCGCGCTCGATCAATGGCGGGTGGACCTTCTGGGCGATCATATCGGCTACTTGCCGCAGGAGGTTTCGCTGATGGAGGGCACGGTCGCCGAGAATATCGCGCGCTTTGCCCCCGATGCGACGGATGCGGATGTCGTGGCGGCGGCGAAGGCTGCAGGCGCGCATCAGACGATCATCCATCTGCCCGACGGCTACCAAACGCAGCTTGGCCCCTTCGGCACGTCGCTTTCGGCAGGCCAGCGTCAGCGCGTCGGTCTGGCGCGCGCGCTCTATGGCGCGCCGTTCCTCGTGGTGCTCGACGAGCCGAACTCGAACCTCGACGCCGATGGCGAAGCGGCGCTCAGCGCGGCTATCGCTTCGGTCCGGGCGCGCGGCGGCATCGTCGTGGTGATCGCGCATCGCCCCAAGGCGCTGGAATCCGTCAATCTCGTGGGCTTCGTCCAGGGTGGCAAGCTGGTGGCCTTCGGCCCGAAAGACGAGATCGTCAATCGATCCGTCGGGCTCAAACCGCTGCCCAAGGGCAAACGCACCGCTCCGGCGGCGGAGCTCGGGGACAGCATCGAACAGGCGGTGGGCTGAGCCATGGAACAGGACAAGCTCAAGCTCGGTATCCCGGATGACGAAGCGGCCCTTGCGCCGATACAGAAATACCGTGCGCCGGAGCGGCGCTCGGTCTGGCCCGGCCGCGTGGCGGTGGGGCTGGTAGCTCTTGCCTGGGCGGCGCTCGCGCGCAAGCTCTTCGGCACGGATGCGGCGCAGGCGGAAGGTGTTCAGGACGGCCCGGCCCACCCCCCGGCAGATCCCGACGCCCCCGCCGGCCCGCAGACGCCGAACGCGCATCACATCCCCGAAATGGGGTCGAGCGCGGCACTGGCGCAGGAGGAGGAGCAGCCCGACCCGTTGCCCGAGAACGTGATCCTGTTCCCGGGCGCAAATCCGGCCCCTTTCGCGCTCTCTCCGCAACGCTGGCACGCCAAGCACAAGGCGACGGTGGATGCGCAGGACGATACGCTGTTCTTCCCCGAGTCGATCGAGGTGAAGGAATTCGATTTTCCAAAAGTTCCGGTCTTCTCCTCGACCCGTGCCGCGGCGCGCAAGGCGCGCGAGAGCGGGGACCGCGCGCCTGATGAGCCGCGTCCGCCCGGGCCGACGCCCGAAGCCCCGCGCAACCGCGCGCCGGAGACGAATGGCCCGGTGCGCCTCTCACCCGGTCGACGCGACGAGAGCTTTTTCATCGTCGCGGCGGTGCTGCTAAGCGGGGCAAGCGATCCCGACGGCGACCCGCTCTCGATCCTGTCGATGCAGGCCCAAGGGGGCGAGGTGATCGCCCATGGCGAGGGCGAATGGCTCATCAAACCCGATCAGGGGTTCGAGGGCGAGTTGGTCATCACCTACGACCTCAGCGATGGCGAGCTGGCAATCGGCCAGACCGCGACGGCGCTGATCCTGCCGCCCGACTATCACGACGTGATCGGCACCGCCGAAGACAATCTGCTGCTCGGCATGCCCGACCGCGACGCGATCCGGGGCGAGGGGGGCGACGATATCCTCTATGGCCGCGAAGGCGACGACATGCTCGACGGCGGCGATGGCTGCGACGTGCTGATCGGCGGCGCGGGCGCGGATGTCATCTATGGCGGCGCGGGCAATGACACGGTCTTTGCAGGTGCGGGCGACGATATCGTCTTCGGCGAGGCGGGCGCGGATGCGCTGCATGGCGAAGACGGCAACGACTATCTCGACGGCGGCATGGGCGCGGACAGTCTCGATGGCGGCGCGGGCAACGATACGCTGATGGGCGGCGAAGGCTGCGATCTGCTAGATGGCGGCGCAGGCGAAGACCTCGTCTCCGGTGGCGCGGGCGAGGACCGCATCGTCGTCGCGGAGATCTCGCAGGCTTCGGGCGACAGCTACGATGGCGGAGAAGGCTCCGACACGCTCGATCTCAACCGCATCGCGGAGTCGGTCACCGTCGACCTGTCTACCGGGACGATGACGAGCGCTGCGGGCGAGGCATCTCTCGTCAGCATCGAGAACGTCACCTCCGGCGCAGGCGCCGATCAGCTGGTTGCAGGCGATGCCTGCAACCTCTTCTCTGGTGGCGCGGGAGAGGACGTCTTCGTCTTCACCTCGCTCGCATCTATCCAGAACGCGGGCCAAGGCCATGACCGCATTACCGATTTCGAACCCGGCGACCGGATCGACCTCTCGCAGATCGACCCTATGGGGGAAGGCTATGGCGAAATGCGCCTGTTCTTTGCAGGAGCGACCGGCGAGGTTCCCGAGGCGCGCGGCGGCGTCTTCGTGGCCTACGAGATCGAAGACGGAGACGACGCGCATGAATTCACCGTCGTGAAAGCGAAGCTGAGCGCGCAGCACGAGGATGGCAGCATCGAGGATTACGATTTCGAGATCGAACTCGACGGCCATCACACGCTCGAAGAAACCAATTTCCTGTTTGATTGCGACGTGCCCGCCTGACGGGCTGCGCGCGATTTTTTGGTGGGGGGAACCGAAAATGACCAAGACTCACAACGATCCGGCCCTGTTCTCGATCCGTGCGCGCATCCTGTTCGCGACGGCGTTTCTGGGCGCGCTGATCCTCGTCTTCGGCGGATGGGCGGCGCAGGCGAAACTCTCCGGCGCGGTGATCGCGCAGGGGCAGGTTGCGGTGAAATCGCAACTGAAGGTCGTGCAGCACCCGGATGGCGGCGTGATCCGCGATATCCGCGTGGAGAACGGCGATCTGGTGCAGGCGGGCGACGTGGTGGTGCTGCTGGACGATACGCAGCTGCGCTCGGAACTGGGGATCGTCGAGACCCAGATCCGCGAATTCACCGGCCGCCGCGCGCGGTTGATCGCGGTGCGCGACAGCGCGGCCGAGATCGTGTTCCCGGACGGATTTGAGACCGCCGAGGAGACGACCGCGATTGCCGATGGCGAACGTCAGCTTCTGGCGCATGACCGCGCGATGCAGGATTTGCGTCGCGACCAGCTTCTGTCTCAGGTCGACCAGTTCGACGAGGAGATCCGCGCGCTCGACGCGCAGCGCCAGTCGAACGAGATCGAACGCCGTCTGCGCGGCGAGGATCACGAGAGGCTGCAAAAGCTGCTGAAGAAGGGCCTGACCGAGAAAGGCGCGATCACCGAGGTCGAGCGCGACATGGCGCGGCTCGACGGGGTCTCGGGCGAGATCGAGGCCAATATCGCGCGCGTGAAGGGCCAGATCAGCGAGTCGAACCTGCGCATCCTCGAGCTCGACCATCAGGCCCGGACCGCCGCGCAAAAGGAACTGCGCGACATCGACGCCCAACTGGCCGAACTGCATGAGCGCGCCGTGGCCGCCCGCGATCGGCTTTCGCGCACCGAGATCCGCGCGCCGATCGCGGGCGTGGTGAACGAGCTGGGCGTGCACACGGTGAACGGTGTGATCGCACCTGGCGAGCGGGTGATGGCGATCGTGCCCGATGGCGAGCTGATCGTGGAGGCGCGTCTGCGCACCACCGATATCGATCAGGTCATGCCGGGCCAATCGGTGCGGCTGCGCTTCACTGCCTTCAACCAACGCACGACGCCGGAAGTGGCGGGAGAGGTGCGCGTGGTCGCGGCTTCGGCCACGAAGGACGAAAACGGCGGGAGCTATTATCTCTGTGCCGTCGCGCTGACCGAAGCGCCGGTGCTGCCCGACGGGCGGGGCCTGCGCCCGGGGATGCCGGTTGAGGTGTTCTTCCAGACCGGAGAGCGCACCGCGATCTCCTATCTGCTCAAGCCGGTGGCCGATCAGGTGCAGCGTACGATGCGCGAGGACTGAAGGTCAGACGGGGCGGGCACGTGTCCGCCCCGCGTTTCAAATCAGTTCAATTGCCCGGTTTCGCCGCGCCTTTCGGCACCAGATGGGTGATCCCCGCCGCCGCCGCACGCGCCAGTGCGGGATCGAGCGACATCGGAATATACTCGCCCGAGCGCCACAGTTCCGACAGGTCGTCGTAGTGGCGGCTCAGCGGATGGCCCGATTGCCCGGTCGAGATGATGAAGACCGAACTGTCGGGATCCGCGAAATCGAGCACTTCGCGATAGCCCGCCGCATGGACGTTGGCGAAGCGGTCGGATCCGTCGCCGCCCTTGGTGCGCCCGCGCATCAGGGTGAAGTCGCCGCCCGAGGTCGACTGGCGGATATTCACGAACCATTTCAGCCCCGGCACCTTGCCCAGCACCTGATTGTCCTGCTCGGCGATATGCGCATCGCCCCAGCGCCAGCTTTCTATATTCGGCCCATATTTCTTCGACAGATCCAACAGCGCCGCGTCGAGCGATTGCCGCGCGATATCGCTGCAGGTTTCTTTCGGGGCCGATTGGATGATGTCGCACCAATGGCTCGCGCCTTGGGTGTCGCGGAAGACGCGCTCGATGAAGAGAGGCTCCAGATGGTCGAATTTCTTCGCCAGCGGGCCCAGTTCGTCGCGGATCAGCCGGTTTTGCAATTCGCGCATCCAGGCGGCGTAGATCAGCGGCTCGGGAAGGTGCTCTGACATCTCGCCATCCCAGCTCGCCAACATCTCCAGCGCGCGCTGGCGCATCCGCTCGGGCGTGCCGGCGGGGGCGGGATCGCCGGTATACCACAGGTTCGCGCCCACCAGCGGCAGCAGACCGCGCGCGGCGGGCGACACGGTGTCGAGCTGCGCCGAGATGAAGCTGTCGCGCGAATGCACCTCACGCTCGCCCATCAGTTTCGACAGCCGCTGAATACGCTGCGTGTCGCCCCAGTGGAACGAGACGTTATAGGGGAAGGGTCGGTCCACCGTCTTGTTATTGGTGTTCACGACGATGCCGCTTTTCGGCTCGACGAATTGCGGATTGTCCTTGAAGGGCAGGAACCCTTTCCAGCGGTTCTCGGGCTTCCAGCCCGCGTTCGGCATCCGGCCCTGCGTGTCATTCGCCCGGTCGCGCAGCGGGATTTTCCCGGCAGTGACCAAAGCCACCCCGTCCTTGTCGGCCAGTGTGATATTCTGCGCGGGTGCCACGATCTTCTTCGCCGCATCCATTGCCTGCGGGATCGAATGCGCCCGCATCAGGTCCATCGCGCCGGTCATCGTCGTGTCCTTCGGATCGAAGGCGGTCCAGCTAAGCGACATCACAGAATGCGGCGGCGTTACGGTCGCCAGATCGAAATGGCTGCCGGGCAGCACCGGGCCGTTATCGGTCCAGCGTAGGGTCAGCGTGACCGGCTTGGCGTCCTTCACCTCGACGATCACGCGCTTGGTCTTGAAACGCTTCCAGCCGTCGGGCGTGCGGTATTTCGTCGGATCGTCGGGGTCGATCTCTTCGATATGCAGGTCCTGATCGTCGACATAGGCCGTGGTCAGCCCCCAGCCCAGATCCTTGTTGCGGCCCGAGAGCACCAGCGGCATCCCCGGGATCGTGCCGCCGATCACGCCGCCCGATTGCAGTTGCAGCCGCGCCAGATACCAGATCGAGGGCGCCGTCAGACCCAGATGCGGATCGTTGGCCAGAAGCGCGCCCCCCGCGGCCGAGCGGTCAGGCCCCGCAGCCCATGCGTTTGACGCACCGGCAGAGCCACGTGCGGGGAAGGGAGAGAACGCCCCCGGCGCCCCGTTCTCCGCCGTCTGAATGCCCTTTTGCATGGTCGGGAACAGGCTCGCGTAATCGGGCAGGGCAGCGGTCGCCTGTTGCGGATCATCGGGCATGATGTCGCGCACGAGGTCTTTGCCGACGAGCGACACACGGGCACGCAGCACCTCGTCTTGCAGCTGGTTCGACAGCTGCACCGCCATCAGCTTCATGATCGCAAGCGAATCCGCGGGCGTCCAATAGGAGATCTTGCTGTCGAAGAGGAAGAATTCCGGCGCGCCGCGCCCCATTGCGCCCTCGTTGACGATCTCGATCCACTGGTTGACGCCACGCGCATAGGCCTCAAGCGCGGCCTTGGTGTAATCGTCCTGCGAGGACACCGAGTCGACCGCCGCCTGATACAGGCCCATCCGGCGCATCAGCTCGTCGGTTTTCAGCGTCTCCTGACCGAACACTTCCGACAGCCGCCCCTGCACCCTGCGGCGCATCAGCGTCATCTGCCACAGCCGGTCCTGTGCATGGGCGAGCCCCAGTGCGAAGAACGCATCCGGGTCGTCCTTGCCGAAGATATGCGGCACGTCCTCGGTCGAGCGTACGATCTCCACCGGGGCGGTAAGCCCGGTGACCTTATAGGTCGCGTCGTAATCGGGAAGCGAGCGTGAGGCGAAGAAATAGATCAGCCCCCCGACGACCACCACACCCACGATCGCGGCCATGATCAGCCGAACGCCCCATCGAAATGCCTTATACATCGAGCCCTCTGCGCGCCTCACCCGAAATCCCGCCTCCCGGCGCATGAGTTGACGCGCCCGGTTGGCGCGTTAGTAGTTGAGCCCGACGCTACAATCAACGCGCTCGCGCTACACGGGGCGCGGTTTCATATTCACGCAAGGGAGAGGTCGATGGCGAAAGTTGCATTTCTGGGGCTTGGGGTGATGGGCTATCCGATGGCGGGGCATCTCGCATCGGCGGGCCATGAGGTCACGGTCTATAACCGCACGGCCGCCAAGGCCGAGAAATGGGTCTCCGAACATGGCGGGTCGGCCGAAGCGACCCCGCGCGAAGCCGCGAAAGGCGCGGATTTCGTGATGTCCTGTGTCGGCAATGACGACGATCTGCGCGAGGTCTGCCTCGGTAAGGACGGCGCGTTCAAGGGCATGAAAACCGGCGCGGTCTTCGTCGATCACACGACGGTTTCGGCCGCTGTGACCCGCGAATTGGCGGGCGAAGCGGCGGGCCACGGCGTGGCCTTCATCGACGCCCCGATCTCGGGCGGGCAGGCCGGCGCCGAGAACGGTCAGCTGTCGGTCATGTGCGGCGGCGACGCGGGGGCCTATGACAAGGCCGAGCCGGTGATCGACGCCTATGCCAAGATCTGCCGCCGACTGGGCGAAAGCGGCGCGGGGCAGGTGACCAAGATGTGCAACCAGATCGCGATTGCGGGTCTGGTGCAGGGCCTCGCCGAGAGCCTGAACTTCGCCGAGAAGGCCGACCTGGATATCGCCGCCGTGGTCGAGGTGATCTCGCAAGGTGCCGCCGGCTCGTGGCAGATGGCCAACCGCTACGAGACCATGGCGAAGGACGAGTTCGACTTCGGCTTCGCGGTGGACTGGATGCGCAAGGATCTGGGGATTTGCCTGAAAACCGGCGACGAGATCGGGGCCTCGCTGCCCGTCACGGCGCTGGTCGATCAGTTCTACAAGGACGTGCAGGCGATGGGCGGCAATCGCTGGGACACATCCTCGCTGATCGCGCGTCTGCGCAAACTCGGCTGAGCGGGCAGGGCGGCGGACCACTGAGGTCCGCTGCCCGCCCTTGCCGCTTCGGCGCTTGGCCCCTAAACCAGCGCCATGCGCATCCTCGAGAACATCATCAGCGACCGCGGCTCGAAATACGCGGTCTCGGGCGGCCCTTGCGCCTCCGAGGAGGAGGCCAAGGCCTTCGTCAAGGAGCTGTGCCGGAAGAAGAAATACGCAAAGGCCACGCATAACACCTGGGCGCTTCTGACGGCGGAGGCTCCGGTGAAGAACGACGATGGCGAGGCGGGAGCGGGCATGGTGATCCTGCGGATGCTCGAGCGCGAAGAGCTCTACGACCACATCATCGTCGTCACCCGCTGGTTCGGCGGCAAGCATCTGGGCGGCGACCGCTTCCGCCATGTGCAGGAAGCGGTTCGCATTTATCTCGAAGACCTTCGGGCGGGCTGAAGCGCGCCGCTATCGCAGCGCCAGAACCGGGATATCCGACGCGGTCGTACCGGAGATCTGGCCCACCGGCTTGGCCCCGCCGCTCTGGCTCAACGCCTTCGCAAGCTCGGATGCCAGCGGCCCCGCCGTCGATCCGTCGCTCGGCACCAGCCCGTCATCGCGGGTGATCGCGCCCATCCAGAGCCGCGCGCCCGACGCATCGGTATAGCGCGTCTGCCACAGCCGAAGCCGCGGCAGCTTGTCGGTCGCGTTACCGTCCGGCAGGCGGGTGAAGCCAAGCCCGCTCGGCTCGTTCTTCCAGAACAGCGGCGCAAGCGCGGCGCCGGGGCGCATCGTATCGCGCACAGCCCCGAAGGCCGCGCCCGCGAGCGTCTTGAGGGTCACCGCATCGGCGCGTTGCCAGCCGATCGCGCTCAGCGCCGTCGTGATCTGATCGGGGTTCGTCGCCCAGAGCCCGATCGAGAGCGGGAACTGTTGATCTGCGTCGAGAGTCTGCGCCATCAGCGGCGCGTCTCGCAGCGCCTGCGGCTCGGCCCCTTCGGAGATCACGATCAACGGCTGCGCCACGGGGGGCGGGTTCAGCGCCTTGGAATAATCGCGCACGCGAACCATCGTGAAGCCCAGCAGCGCCAGTGTCACGACGCCGATCACGCCCATCTGCCAGCGCGGCCGAGCGCGCGGCGCCCCAGCCCATCGCGGATAGAGCCACTCGGCCACCGCGATGCCGACCAGCAGGCACATCGCGCCGAGAAGCCAGCCACCGAGAACGTCACTCAGGTAATGCTCGACGAGATAGAGGCGGCTCAACCCGATCAGACCGGCGACCAAGGCCGCCAGAAAGCTCGCGCTCAGCGCCCCGAGCCGCGTCAGCCGCCAGAGGAGGAAGACGAGCATCCCGTAAAAGGCGACCGAGAGCGTCGCGTGACCGGAGGGGAAACTGCCCGAGGTCTCGTGGAAATAGCCAAGGATCGAGCGCGGCCGCCCAAAGCTTGCCTTCAGGATGATCACCGAGATCAGGTCCAGCCCGAGCGAGACCACGAGCCCCGCAGCCAGATCGAACCGACGCAGCCACGCGAGCCAGACGAGCGCCAGCACGAGCAGCGCGGCCACGAGCTGGGTATCGCCGAGCGCGGTGATCCAGGTGAATATCTGGATGAGGCCCGGCGTCCAGAACAGCCGCATCAGCGCCGCCAGACGCGCGTCGATCTGCACGATTGGGTCGCTTTGCAGGAAGTCGAGCGACAGCCCGACCAGCACCGAGGCGAGGTAGAGGAAGGCGAGTGCCAGAAGGCTCAGCGGGAGGCCGGAGAACTTGCTGCGGTCAAGCCTGCGCGCGATCCATGCCGCCGTTTTCGGATGGCGCCCGCCCCAGCTGTCGACGCGGGGGTGGCGGGCCACCTCGTCCATCAACCCGCCCGCCATCGCGAGGAGATAGGGCACCGCCCGGTCGAGACGCCTCAGGATCCAGAAAATCAGCGCGGCGATCACCACGAGACCCAACAGGAACAATGTATTGCGCGTCATCATCGGGCCGAGCTTGGTGAACCCCGCGCCAAGCGCATAGCCGAAGCCGACATGAAAAATCGCGTAAGGAAAGCCGCTCAGCAGGTTCCAGATCCGGAAGCGTCGCGTCTCCATCCCGGCGAGGGCGGCAGCGAAGGGCACGAAGCCCGCCACGGGGCCGAGAAACCGCCCCATGACGATCGCAAAGCCGCCATGGCGCGCAAATAGCTTCTCCGCGCGGCGATAGGCGGCCATGCCTTCGACATTCCAGCGGCCGAGCATGCCGCGCCGCGCGTGGCGACCAAGCCAGAACGTGGCCTCGCCGCCGAGGACCGAGCCGATGGCCACGAACCACAGAAGGTCGAGCGGGTCGAGCATCCCCTGCTGCACCATCACCCCGCCGGCATCGACAAGCAGGGTGCCGGGCAGGAAAATCCCGGTCGGCAGGAAGGCTTCCAGCCCCGCTGCCGCCCCGATCACCCAGTAGCCGAAGATCCCCAGGGCGGCGAGATTCGGGAGCACTTGGTGGATGGCGTCGAGCATTTCAGTCCTTCGTCAGCAGATTGCGCGCGCCGCCCGAGATCAGCAGCGTGATTTCGGTGAGCGCGAGATAGGGGGAGGTGCCGGGCGGAAGCGCGACATAATGGGGCCGCCATTCGGGCCGGAATTTCTGTTTGAAACGCCTTAACCCCTCGAAGTTATAGAAACTTCCGCCATGACGATAGATCAGATTGCCAAGGCGGCTGGTCAGCCGCGCAGAGGCACGGTCGGGCAGGCCTGCCAGCGGCGCGAGGCCTAGGCTGAGCTCCGTCGCGCCGCGATCGCGCAACGCCTCAATCAGGCCGATAAACAGGAATTGCATGACGCCGTCGGCAGTCTCCGGGCGATACCGCATCAGGTCGATCGCGAAATGCCGCGCGCCGGACCCGCCCAGAAGGTTCGCGAAGCCGAGAATTTCGCCGTCGCGCCGGATCAGCGCAATCTCGCAATGGTTGAGGTAGCGCGGATCGAAACGGCCGATGGAGAAGCCTTTCTCGCGGCCTTTCTGGCCTGCCAGCCACGCATCGGACACGTCACGCAGCGTCGCGATCAGCTCAGGCGCATGTGGCGGGGAAGCGATCTCAAGCGTGAAACCGTCGCGCAGGGCACGGTTCTGCTCGGCCCGCATCGTCTTGAATTTCGATCCCGTGAGCGAGAATTTCTGAAGGTCGACCACGGCCTCCTCGCCGATCTTGTGCAGCGCGTAGCCCATCTCGATCCAGAGCGGCAGGTTCTTCGTCGAGACCTCGTAGAAGACGGGGGTGAGGCCTTCGCTCACCGCGCGTTCGTGAAACTCCCACGCCAATTGCCGCGCGGTCTCGGACGGGCCGACGGGATCGCCGAGCACGACCCGCATCCCGCCGCGCTGCGCATACATCAGGAAGGCCGAGCGGTCGGGCGAGAACATCACGCATTTGTCGCCCGTCAGCGCGAACCAGCCCTGCGGCACGTCTTGGGCGGTGAGGATTTCAGCGACCGCGACGTCCTGTTCCGGATCGACGGAAAAGGTGAAGCGGCGCATCGGGCGCAGCGTCAGCCACAGAAGGAAGCCAAGGAGCAGCGCGCTGATCAGAAGTCCGGCCCTGAGCGCCCGTGGTGTGGGTGAACTCGCGGTAAAATCGAGCCAGAGCGCGTTGGAATAGGGATGCGCCGCATAGGCGAGGAAGAAAAACACCGCCGCAGAGGCCACCATCCCCAGAATCACAGCGAACCACAGCGGCCCGTAGCCGCCCTCGGTCAGCGCGACCCGACGGTGAAAGGCCCCGCGAAACGGCAGCAACACCACCGCGGCGAGCGTCAGGACGACCGCGTTGTCGATGTCGAGATTGGCCGCCAATACCGAGACCACACCCAGCATCAGACCACCGAGCGCCAGCCAATAGGCCAGCCGCACCCGGCGCACCAAACCATGCGACAGCACGATCAGCAGGACACCGGCCAGCGCACAGAGCTGCGTGCCGCCCTCTGCCAGCATCGCGGTGATCAGCCCCGGCTCTCCTCCCTGACGACCCAGTACCGGCATCAGCGCGACGATCACCATCCAGAAG
>NZ_DFRG01000034.1:0-18188 GCF_002378135.1 Thioclava sp. UBA3469 | reverse complement strand
ATGTCTGGGCGCGTTATCGGGACGGGTTGGCGCAAGACCTTGCCGCGCTCGACGACGCGCCCGATCTGGCCGCGCGCGTGGCCGAGGCCGAGGCGGGCGGCAGCGGGATCGCCTGTTTCGACGCGTGGGCGTGTGAGCTGCGCGAGACAGGCTATTTGCACAATCACGCCCGGATGTGGTTCGCCTCGATCTGGATTTTCACCCTGCGGCTGCCGTGGCGGGTTGGCGCGGATTTCTTCTATCGCCATCTGCTCGACGGCGATCCGGCCTCGAACACGCTGAGCTGGCGCTGGGTGGCGGGGCTGCATACGCGGGGCAAGTTCTACGCCGCCGAGGCTGCAAATATCGCGCGCTATACCGGCGGGCGGTTCGCGCCCGATCCCGCGCAATTGGCGGAGGTGAGCACGGGCCTGGAGGCGGAAGAGCCCGAGGGGCTGCCCCCGGTCGCACCATTGCGCGCGCCGCGTGCCCCGCAGCCGGGACTACCCACGGCGCTTCTGATCACCGAGGAAGATTGCCGCGTCGAGGATTTCGATCTGAGCGCGTTCGATCTGCGTGGAGCCGCGACCCTCAGCGCCAGCCACCTGCGTTCGCCGCGCGAGGTGGCGCCGCATGTCGCGCGGTTCGAGCGCGACGCACTTGCCGATGCTGGCGAGCGCGCCGGGGTGCCGGACGTGCAACGCCTGAAGGCCGGTGGCCCGTCTGCGCTGCTCGATTGGGCGCAAAGCCTCGGCGCGCAGCAGATCGTGACGCCTTACATTCCGACCGGGCCGCTCGGCGATTGGCGCGAGAGCGCGGAGGCGGCGCTGGGCGCGCATGGCATCGCGCTGTGCGAGCTGACGCGGGAGTGGGATCGCGTGATCTGGCCCCATGCCACGGCCGGGTTCTTCAAGGTCAAAAAGAAGCTCCCTCAAATCCTTGCAGAGCTTGGCTTGGCCTGAGGGCAGGGGGAATTGCGCGCGCCCTTGCCGATCATCGCCGAGTGATCGCGCCGCTTCGGAATTTTCCTAGTCATCTCAAAGCTTTTGGGCTACGATTCCGATCAGACCCGGAAAACGGGCGTATTCGAGGCAGTAACGGCAGTATAGCCCATGACAGAAATGGCATTCGGCACCGTCCCCGTGCGGGCCGGTGAACCCGTCTTACCGAAATGGTGGCGCACGATCGACAAATGGGCGCTCGGCGCCGTTTTGGCGTTGTTCGGCCTTGGCATGCTTCTGGGGCTCGCAGCCTCGGTGCCGCTGGCAGAGCGCAACGGTCTTGAGCCTTTCTATTACGTCAAACGTCAGGCCTTCTTCGGGGTGGTGGCGCTGGGCGTGATGCTGGGCATCTCGATGCTCGACCCGAAACAGGTGCGCAGGCTGGGCGTGATCGGCTTCGTCGGCGCCTTCGTCGCGGTGATGCTGCTGCCGGTGCTGGGCACCGATTTCGGCAAAGGCGCGGTGCGGTGGTATTCCTTCGGCTTCGCGTCGATCCAGCCCTCGGAATTCCTCAAGCCCGGTTTCGTCATCATCTCCGGCTGGTTCATGGCCGCAGCCCATGACGTCGGGGGGCCGAAGGGGCGGCTCTATTCCTTCCTTCTGATGGTCATCATCGTGGTGGCGCTCGCGCTGCAGCCCGATTTCGGGCAGGCTTCGCTGGTGCTGTTCGCCTGGTCGGTGATGTATTTCATCTCGGGCGCGCCGATTGCGCTGCTCACGGGGATCGGGGCGCTGACCGTGGCGGGCGGCTTCTTTGCCTATAACTTCTCGGAACACTTCGCGCGCCGGATCAACGGCTTCCTGTCGACGGATGTCGATCCGCGCACCCAGATCGGCTACGCGACGAACGCGATCCAAGAGGGCGGGTTCTTCGGCGTCGGTGTGGGGCAGGGCTCGGTGAAATGGTCGCTGCCCGATGCGCATACCGACTTCATCATCGCGGTCGCGGCCGAAGAATACGGCCTGATCCTCGTCCTCGTGATCATCGCGCTTTACGCAACCGTGGTGATCCGCTCGCTTCTGCGCCTTATGCGTGAGCGCGATCCCTTCACCCGGCTTGCGGGCTCTGGTCTGGCCTGCGCCTTCGGCGTTCAGGCGATCATCAATATGGGCGTCGCGGTGCGCCTTCTGCCCGCGAAAGGCATGACTTTGCCGTTCGTCAGCTACGGGGGCTCTTCGGTCATTGCTTCGGGGATTGCGGTGGGTATGTTGCTCGCGCTGACTCGGACCCGGCCGCAGGGACAGATTTCGGATATTCTCGCCCGACGCGGTCGCTAAAACCCTCAGGAGGGGGACATGGCCAAGGACACGACCCCGCTACTGCTGATCGCCGCTGGCGGCACCGGCGGGCATATGTTCCCCGCGCAGGCGCTGGCCGAGGCGATGGTGCGCCGGGGCTGGCGCGTGAAGCTGTCCACGGATGCGCGCGGGGCGCGCTATGCGGGCGGCTTTCCCCATACGGTGACGGTCGAACAGATCGCCTCGGCGACATTTGCGCGCGGTGGGGCGCTCGGCAAGCTGGGCGTGCCGTTCAAGATCGCGGGCGGCGTGGCTTCGGCCATCCGCAAGAACCTGTCGGACAAGCCGACGGTGGTGGTGGGCTTCGGCGGTTATCCGACGATCCCGGCGCTGTCCTCGGCGGTGTTCCTGGGCATCCCCCGCGCCATTCACGAGCAGAACGGCATCATGGGCAAGGTGAACCGCGTCTTCGCCAAGAAGGTGAACCGCTTCGCCTGCGGCACCTGGCCGACCGATCTGCCCGAGGGCGTGCAGGGCGAGCATACGGGCAACCCGGTGCGGGCTGCCGTGCTGGAGCGGGCGGGCGCGGCCTATATCCCCCCGGGCGACTACCCGATGTCGGTCCTCGTGATCGGCGGCTCTCAGGGCGCGCGCATCCTGTCGGACACGGTGCCGGCGGCGATGGCGAGCCTTCCCGAGGCCGCCCGCTCCAATCTGCGTGTCGCCCATCAGGCGCGCCCGGAAGACCTCGACCGGGTGATCGCCGCCTATGAGGCGGCGGGCATCACAGCCGAGGTCGAACCCTTCTTCAACGACGTGCCGCGCCGTCTCAGCGAATGCCAGCTGGTGATCTCGCGCGCGGGTGCGTCCTCGGTCGCGGATATCTCTGTCATCGGACGGCCCGCGATCCTGATCCCCTATGCCGCCGCCGCTGGCGATCACCAAGCGGCCAATGCGCGCGGTCTTGCGAAGACCGGCGGCGCGATCACCATCCCCGAAAGCCAGCTCTCGACCGAGAGCCTCGCGGATCAAATTTCACTGGTGCTGGACAACCCCGAGGGCGCGCTGCAGATGTCGCGCGCCGCCCTCTCCTACGGGGTGCCGGACGCCACCGAGCGGCTCGTCGCCCTCGTCGAAGACCTAGCAGGAAGAACTCAATGAACGCGACCAAACTGCCCGGAGAACTCGGCCCCATCCATTTCGTCGGTATCGGCGGGATCGGCATGTCCGGCATCGCCGAAGTGCTGATGACTCAAGGGTTCACGGTTCAGGGCTCGGATGCGAAATCCTCCAAGATCACCGACCGTCTGGCGAAGCTGGGCGCGACCATCTTCGAGGGCCAGCGCGCCGAGAATATCGGTGAGGCGGGCGTCGTGGTGATCTCCACCGCGATCAAGCCGGGCAACCCCGAGCTTGAAGAAGCACGCCGTCGCGGTCTTCCGGTCGTGCGTCGCGCCGAGATGCTGGCCGAGCTGATGCGCCTGAAATCGAACATCGCGATCGGCGGCACTCACGGCAAGACGACGACCACGACGATGGTCGCGACGCTTCTGGACAAGGGCAATTTCGACCCGACCGTGATCAATGGCGGGATCATCCACGCTTATGGCTCGAACGCGCGCGCAGGCGCGGGCGAATGGATGGTGGTGGAGGCCGACGAGAGCGACGGCTCGTTCAACCGTCTGCCCGCGACCATCGCCATCGTGACCAATATCGACCCTGAGCATATGGAGCATTGGGGCTCTTTCGACGCGCTGCGCAAAGGGTTTTACGATTTCGTCTCGAACATCCCGTTCTACGGGTTGGCTGTCTGCTGCACCGATCACCCGGAAGTGCAGACGCTGGTCGGCAAGCTCAACGACCGCCGCGTCGTGACCTTCGGCTTCAACGCGCAGGCCGATATCCGCGCGATCAACCTGCATTACGACGCGGGCGTCGCGCATTTCGACATCGCGCTGCAGGGCGAAGAGGGCAAGCCGGTGATCGAGGGCTGCACGCTGCCGATGCCGGGCGATCATAACGTCTCGAACGCGCTGGCCGCGGTCGCGGTGGCGCGCCATCTCGGGATGAAGATGGGCGAGATCAAGGAAGCTCTGGCGAGCTTCGGCGGCGTGAACCGGCGCTTCACCAAGGTCGGCGACGTGCTGGGCGGGGTCACGATCATCGACGATTACGGCCACCACCCGGTCGAGATTGCCGCCGTGCTGAAAGCGGCGCGTCAGGCGGTGAAGCCGGGCGCACGGGTGATCGCGGTCCACCAGCCGCACCGCTATTCGCGCCTGCATTCGCTGTTCGACGATTTCTGCACCTGTTTCAACGAGGCCGACGTCGTCGCTATCGCTGAGGTCTTCTCGGCAGGCGAGGAGCCGATCGAGGGGGCCACGCGCGACGATCTGGTCGCCGGGCTGATCGCGCATGGCCACCGTCATGCTCGTGCCATTTTGTCGGAAGATGATCTGGCTCGGCTGGTGCGTGAACAGGCGCGTCCCGGCGATATCGTCGTCTGCCTCGGGGCGGGGACGATCTCGACCTGGGCGAACAACCTGCCTGCGAAGCTGGGGGGCTGAGCAGGCGCCGGGGCGACCCGGCACGACATCGAAAAGACTTGCGGCGCTGCCACGTCGTCTCATGTGGGCAAGAAGGGCCGCGTCATGCGTGACGAGACGCATCTGAAACGCCGATTGGGTCCGTGGCTGATGACCGGCTACGGGGTCGGCGTCATGGTGGGCGCGGGTATCTATGTACTGGTCGGCGCGGTCGCGGCGCAGGCCGGGATCTGGGCGCCGCTGGCCTTCGTGCTGGCGGGGCTGATCGCGGCGCCGTCGGCGCTCTCCTATGCCGAATTGTCCTCACGCATCCCCGAAGCTGCCGGAGAGGCCGCCTTTGTCGAGGAAGGGCTGCGCAGCCATGCGCTGGCGCTGATCGTGGGGCTTGGCATCGTCGTGGCAGGCACAGTGTCGGCGGCGGCGGTGCTGCGTGGTGGGGCTGGCTATCTGACACTGCTGGTGCCGTTACCGGTCGAGGGCGTGATGATCGCCTTTGGGCTGGTGCTGATCGGCGTGGCCTGCCTCGGCGTGCTGGAATCCGTGGGGCTCGCCGTGGCGCTGACGCTTGTCGAAGTGGTCGGGCTGGTTTTGGTGATCTGGGCGGGGGTCTCCGCCGATCCGAGCCCCGATCTCACGCCGCTGCCCGCGCCGCATTGGGCCGGGATCGCGGCGGCCGCGTCGCTCGCTTTCTTCGCCTTCATCGGCTTCGAGGACATGGTGAACATGTCCGAGGAGATGCGCGACCCGATCCGCGACATGCCGCGTGCAATCCTTGCTGCGCTGGCGATCACCGCCATCCTCTATCTGACCGTAAGCTATGCCGCCGTGCGCGCGGTGCCGCTGGCCGATCTCGCCCACTCCGAGCAGCCGCTGGCGCTGGTTTGGCAATCGGCGGGGCACGGGCCGGGCATCCTCGCCGCGATCGCGGTGGCGGCGGCGCTCAACGGAGTGCTTGCGCAGGTGGTGATGGCGGCGCGCGTGCTGTTCGGTCTGGGTCGCCGCAGCCCTGCGCTGTCCGTTTTTCATCAGGCGCATCCGCGCTTTGGCACGCCGGTCCTCGCGACTCTTCTTTGCGGTATGGCGATGATTGCGCTTGCACTCGCCGCTCCGGTCGAGCAATTGGCCGGCATCACGTCGAAGGTGCTTCTGGGCGTCTTCCTTCTCGTTAACCTGTCGCTCGTCGCGCTGAAAAGCCGGTCCGACTATGCGCCGTTCAAGGTGCCTATGGCCGTTCCGGTCGTGGGCGCATTGGTCGCCGGAGCGGCCCTGATCGCAGCCCTGGGAGGTTTCTCATGACCGTCTCGCTCGTTCTTGCCTGTGTCTGGGCGCTCATTGCCACGCTGATCGCGATGGGACCGAGGCGGTTCCACTGGCCGGGCGCGTGGGGGCTGATCGCGGTGGGCGTGCCGCTGGTGGGCTGGGTGACTTATCAGAACGGCCCGATCATGGGGCTGCTGGTGCTGGCGGGCGGCATGTCAGTGCTGCGCTGGCCGGTCATTTTTCTCGTCCGTGCGCTGCGGGGTACGCGTGACCCCGCTGAATGAGATCGGGATCGCTTGCCTCGCCCTGCGCGCGCGGCTACGAGATGCGCCATGACTGATTGTCCTTCGACCTATACCCCGCGCGGTGCGCTGACGCCGAACCGTCCGCTCGACTCGCTGACCTGGCTGCGCGTGGGCGGCCCGGCGGACTGGCTGTTCCAGCCTGCCGACGAGGATGACCTTGCAGAGTTCCTCAAAGGGCTGCCCGAGGAGATCGCGGTCTTCCCGATGGGCGTAGGTTCAAACCTGATCGTGCGCGATGGGGGACTGCGGGCGGTGGTGATCCGCATGGGGCGGGGCTTCAACGGCATCGCCTGCAAGGGCGACACGGTCACCGCGGGCGCCGCGGCGCTCGACGCCCATGTCGCGCGCAAGGCCGCGCAGGCGGGGCTCGACCTGACCTTCCTGCGCACCATTCCTGGCGCGATCGGCGGGGCGGTGCGGATGAATGCGGGCTGCTACGGCTCTTACGTCGCCGATCACCTGATCGAAGCGCGCGTGATCACGCGGGCAGGGGAGCGGGTCACGCTCACGCCCGGGGATCTGAACTTCGCCTACCGTCAGAGCGATTTGCCCGAAGGCTGGGTGCTGACCGGCGCGACGTTCCGGGCGGAGGCCGGTGACCCCGACGCGCTTGAAGCGCATATGGCTGAGCAACTGGCCAAGCGCGACGCGACCCAACCCACCAAGGACCGCACCGCCGGATCGACCTTCCGCAACCCGGCGGGCTTTTCCTCGACGGGCCGGGCCGATGACACGCACGAATTGAAGGCGTGGAAGGTCATCGACGACGCCGGAATGCGCGGCGCGCGCATCGGTGGCGCGCAAATGTCGGAAAAACACAGCAACTTTATGATCAACACTGGCGGGGCGACCGCGGCCGATCTCGAAAATCTCGGGGAAGAGGTGCGCAAAAAGGTTGTGCAATCGAGCGGAATTTCGCTAGAGTGGGAAATCATGCGTGTAGGAGAATTCGAGGCGTAAGACCTCCACCCTGCAACGCAATTACCGGACGGGGGTCAACCCCCGCATGAGGCGAAAGTAGCGGGTATGTCGAGCAGGGCATCCCACCGTGTGGCGGTTCTTCTGGGCGGCCCTTCTGCTGAGCGGGAGGTGTCTCTGTCCTCGGGGCGCGAATGCGCCAAGGCGTTGCGCACGGCGGGTTTCGAAGTGATCGAGATTGACGCGGGAGAGGATCTTCCGCAACGGCTGAGCGATGCCGCGCCCAATTGCGTTTTCAATGCTTTGCATGGTCGCTGGGGCGAGGATGGCTGCGTTCAGGGCATGCTCGAATGGCTCCGCATCCCCTACACGCATTCCGGTGTGCTGGCCTCGGCGCTGGCGATGGACAAGGCGCGCGCCAAGCAGGCCTATGCCGCCGCGAACCTGCCGATCGTGCAATCCGTGATCGCCACGAAGGACGACGTGATGGCGCGGCACGTGCTGCCCGCACCTTATGTCGTGAAGCCGAATAACGAGGGCTCCTCGGTCGGCGTCTATCTGGTGATGGACGGCGCGAACTCCCCGCCGCAGCTGTCGGCCGAGATGCCCGAAGAGGTGATGGTCGAGACCTACGCCCCGGGCCGCGAACTGACTGTTTCCGTGATGGGCGAGCGCGCGCTTTGCGTGACCGAGATCATCACCGAGGGCTGGTACGACTATGACGCGAAATACCGCCCCGGCGGCTCGCGTCACGTTCTGCCCGCCGAAATCCCCGTCGAGATCACCGAAGCCTGCCTCGATTACGCGGTCCGCGCGCATCAAGTTCTGGGCTGCCGGGGGCTCTCGCGCACCGATTTCCGCTGGGACGAGGGCAGGGGGCTGGCCGGTCTGGTGCTGCTGGAGACCAACACCCAGCCGGGCATGACGCCCACCTCGCTTTCGCCCGAACAGGCCGCGCATTGCGGCATCGATTTCCCCGAGCTCTGCGCCTGGTTGGTGGAGGACGCCTCATGCGGCCGCTGAACGGTGCCCCGCCGCGCGAAGCCCCCGGGCATCGCCAAGGCCCTTCGGGTGGCATGGCCCCTCGTGTTTACCAACGCTCCAAACGTCCTACCCGCCGCGATCCCGCACCGTCGCGGCTTGCTTTCAAACTCGAACGGCTGTGGCTCACGCCCGCCGTGCGTGCCTTCACCCGGATCGGCGTGCCGATTGTTCTGATCGTCGCGGGCCTCGGCCTGTGGCTGGGCGATCCGGGCCGCCGCGCCGATCTGGTCGCGCAGGTGCAGGATGTGAAGGACGCGATCGAGCATCGCCCCGAATTCATGGTCAAGCTCCTCAAGATCGAAGGCGCGAGCCCCGAGGTCGCCCATGCCGTGCGCGCGATGCTGCCGGTGGGGCTGCCTGCGTCGAGCTTCGATATCGACCTCGACGCCTATCGCGACACGATCCGCCGCCTCGATGCGGTGGCCGATGCGCGGCTGGTGATCCGTCCGGGCGGGGTGCTCGAGGCCGACGTGACCGAGCGCGTCCCCGCGATCCTCTGGCGCCAGCCGGGCGGTCTCGAGATGCTCGACGCGTCGGGCCACCGGGTGGCTACGCTGATTTCGCGCGAAGCGCGCCCCGATCTGCCGGTGATTTCCGGCATGGGCGCGGATAAGGCGGTGCCCGAGGCGCTGGAAATCATTGCCGATGCCGGTCCGCTTCTGCCGCGTCTGCGCGGGCTGGAGCGGCTGGGCGAGCGCCGCTGGGACCTCGTGCTCGATCATAACCAGCGCATCATGCTGCCCGAGACAGATCCCGTCGCCGCACTCGACCGCATCCTCGCGCTCAATACCGCCGAGGATCTGCTCGCCCGCGATTTCACCGTGATTGATTTTCGAAACAAGGACCGCCCGACGATCCGGCTCAGCGATAACGCGCTCGCCGAATTCCGCCGGGTGCAGTCTGACATTCTCAAAGCGAGGGCCACGCAATGACCGATCTCTACGAGTTCCAGCGCGCGATGCGCAACATGCGTAAGGCAGCGATGCAACGGGGCGTGATCGCGCTTCTTGATATCGGCAGTTCCAAGATCGCCTGCCTCGTTCTGAAATTCGACAATCCCAACGGGTCCGAGGACGAGGACTCGCTGGCCGGTCACGCCTCGGTTCGGGTGATCGGGGCGGCGACGACCCGTTCGCGCGGCGTGCGCTTCGGCGAGATCGACGCGATGGCAGAGACCGAACGCGCGATCCGGACCGCCGTGCAGGCGGCGCAGAAGATGGCCAATACCCGAGTCGATCACGTCATTGCCTGTTTCGCGGGCGCCGAGCCGCGCTCCTACGGGCTGGCGGGTGAGATCGAAGTGCAGGGCGATCAGGTCACCGAGGTCGATGTGAGCCGCGTGCTGGCATCGTGCGATATCCCGCCGCTCGGGGCAGGGCGCGAGGTGCTGCATGCGCAGCCGGTGAACTTCGCGCTAGATCACCGCTCGGGTCTGGCCGATCCGCGGGGCCATGCGGGGCAACGCCTCGCGGTCGACATGCATCTGCTGACCGTCTCCGACACCGCGATCCAGAACCTGATCTATTGCATCCGTCGCTGTGATCTCGAACTCGCGGGCATCGCCAGCTCGGCGTACGTTTCGGGCGTCTCCAGCCTCGTCGAGGACGAGCAGGAACTGGGCGCGGCCTGCATCGACATGGGCGGCGGCGCGACCGGCGTGTCGATCTTCATGAAGAAACACATGATCTATGCCGACGCGGTGCGGCTGGGCGGCGAGCATGTCACGCGCGACATCGCGGCGGGGCTGCGGGTGCCGATGTCGGTGGCCGAGCGGATCAAGACCTTCCACGGCGGCGTTGTCGCCACCGGCATGGACGATCGCGAGATGATCGAGCTGGGCGGCGACTCCGGCGACTGGGAAAAGGATCGCCGCCAGGTGAGCCGCGCCGAACTGATCGGAATAATGCGCCCGCGCGTCGAGGAAATCCTCGAAGACGTGCGCGCGATCCTCGATGCTGCGGGGTTCGAGCATCTGCCCTCGAAGCAGATCGTGCTGACGGGCGGGGCGAGCCAGATTCCCGGTCTCGACGGGCTGGCCGCGCGAATCCTCGGCCAGAATGTGCGGCTCGGGCGGCCCATGCGGGTGCAGGGTCTGCCGCAGGCCGCGACCGGCTCGGGCTTCTCTTCCGTGGTGGGTCTGTCGCTTTTCGCGGCGCATCCGCAAGACGAGTGGTGGGATTTCGAGATGCCCCCCGAAACGCTGGGCGGGCGCTCGCTGCGCCGGGCCATCCGCTGGTTCCGCGATAATTGGTGAAATGTTGCAAAAGTGAAAATTGACTGATCTCAGGCCCCTGTCGCGCGAAGTTCAAGTTCGCGTAGCGGCGGCGGTCTGGCCGCATCATCCACACAATATGCTGACGTCTGCGCGAAATACCGCTGGTCACGGAATCTGGAGCTCCAGATTTTGTGGTCCGAAGCGGTTTTTTACGTGACGCTGCGGCGATTCATCGCTAAAATCGGTCTAATTTCCATTGAAATCGGCCTGGGACAGGGTCGGGCAGCAACAACAGGCGGACATACCACATGGCGTTGAATTTGATGATGTCAGAGCACGAGGACCTGAAGCCCCGGATCACCGTATTCGGCGTCGGGGGCGCGGGCGGGAACGCGGTCAACAACATGATCGAGCAGCAGCTTGAGGGCGTGGAATTCGTGGTCGCGAATACCGACGCTCAGGCGCTGCAGCAGTCCAAGTCGCAGGCCCGGGTCCAGATGGGCACCAAGGTCACCGAAGGTCTGGGCGCAGGCGCCCGTCCCACGGTGGGCGCAGCCGCGGCCGAAGAAAGCATCGAGGCGATCGTCGATCACCTCGCAGGCGCGCATATGTGCTTCATCACCGCCGGCATGGGCGGTGGCACCGGCACCGGCGCGGCCCCGATCATCGCGCAGGCTGCGCGTGAGCTGGGCGTGCTAACCGTCGGCGTCGTGACCAAGCCCTTCCAGTTCGAAGGCTCCAAGCGGATGCGTCAGGCCGAGCAGGGCCTCGAAGAGCTCCAGAAGGTCGTCGACACGCTGATCATCATTCCGAACCAGAACCTGTTCCGTCTGGCCAATGAGAAGACCACCTTCACCGAAGCCTTCTCGATGGCGGACGACGTTCTGTATCAGGGCGTGAAGGGCGTGACCGACCTGATGGTCCGTCCGGGCCTGATCAACCTCGACTTCGCCGACGTGCGTGCGGTGATGGACGAGATGGGCAAGGCGATGATGGGCACCGGCGAGGCGACGGGCGAAGATCGCGCGGTTCAGGCCGCCGAGAAGGCCATCGCGAACCCGCTTCTCGACGAGATTTCGCTGGCAGGCGCCAAGGGCGTGCTGATCAACATCACCGGCGGCTACGACCTGACGCTTTTCGAACTCGACGAAGCGGCGAACCGCATTCGCGAAGAGGTCGATGCGGATGCCAACATCATCGTCGGCTCGACGCTGGACCCCGACATGGAAGGCGCGATGCGCGTCTCCGTGGTCGCGACCGGTATAGATGCGCTGGCCACCCCGGCGGAAGTCCCGGTGCCGCGCCGCTCGCTCGCCGAGCCGCTGAAGCCCGCGGAAACCGCAGCCGAAGCTACCATCGAGCATGCGCCTGCTCCGGCGCCGCAGCCCGCTCCGGCCCCGCAGCCCGCGCCGCAACAGGCACCGGCCGCTCAGGCAGCCCCGCAGCCCGCGCCGCAGCAGACCGCACAAGAGCGGACCCTGTTCGACGCGCCGGCAGCTCGCGCCACGATGGAGCAGCCGCGCGCTCAGGAAGCCGCTGACGACCTGCCGCCGCCGGCCTATCGTCCGCAGCCTGCACCCACGCAGGACCTGCATGTCGAAGACGGCGCGCATGACTATGTCGCACCGCGTCCGCGTCAGCCCGGCACCCCGTCGCCGGAAGCCCTGCGTCGTCTCGAGGCGGCGGTGAACAAGGCTCCGTCGAGCGCGCCCGCGCAGCGTCCGATGGCGGCGACTCGCCCGGCCGCACCGCAGCAGCCGCAACCGCAGCCGCAGGCAGAGCGTCCGCGCTTTGGCATCAATTCGCTGATCAATCGCATGACCGGCCACGGCCATGCCGAGCAGGGCCACGCGCCCCAGCAGCACGCTCCGCAGCAGCCCGCGCCGCAGCCCCAACAGCCGCGTCCGCAGACTGCTCAGCCGCGTGCCGAGGCCTATGATGACGAGCAATCCGAGGATCAGGATCGCATCGAGATCCCGGCATTCCTGCGCCGTCAGGCGAATTAATCGCTCACAAAGACTTCACGAAACGCCGAAAAAGGTCCGCGAGAGCGGGCCTTTTTTCATTCTATATCAGGGCTTTATGTGCTTCTGCGCGGCCTTCCGCCAGATCACGGTCGCAATGTTTCAGGCCGTTACAAAGAGTGAATTGTTAACCCCGCCGTCTCTGACTAACTGATGCTGCGGCTCTCGGACCCGTGTGTTCGTGGATCGCCAGAGAAAAAAGTTGTGAGGTTATCGTGCAGACGACGCTTGCCAAATCCGTGGCCTTTTCCGGCGTTGGGCTCCATTCGGGCGCCCCAGTCGAGATGCATGTGCATCCGGCGCCCGCGGGCCATGGAATCGTGTTCCGTCGCACCGATGTGTCCGGCGTGAACCCGCGTGTGCCCGCTTTGTGGAGCAACGTGCCGAGCGCGACGCTCTGCACGCTGATCGAAAACGAAGACGGCGTTCAGGTCTCCACGATCGAGCACCTGATGGCGGCTCTCGTGGGCTCGGGCATCCACAACGCGCTGATCTCGCTGGACGGGCCGGAAGTGCCGATCCTCGACGGGTCTTCGGCCCAGTTCGTCGCGGCGTTCCGCGCGGCTGGTTTGCGTGAGCTTGCCGCTGAACTGCGCGCGATCCGCATCCTGAAGCCGGTCGAAGTGCGCAACGGTCAGGCCGTGGCGCGCATCGAACCTGCCGCGGGCCTCGAGATCGATTTCGCGATCGACTTCACCGACGCCGCGATCGGTCGTCAGAGCAAGCGCCTCAAAATGGCCAATGGCGCTTTCGTACGCGAGCTGATGGACAGCCGCACCTTCTGCCGTCTCGCCGATGTCGACGCGATGCGCGAGAAAGGGCTCAGCCTCGGCGGCACTTTCGAGAATGCCGTGGTCGTCGATGGCGACAAGGTGCTCAGCCCCGGCGGTCTGCGTCACGCGGATGAACCCGTGCGCCACAAGATGCTCGATGCGCTTGGCGATCTCGCGCTTGCGGGCGCGCCGATCCTCGGTCGCTATCGTGGCAACCGCGCGGGTCACGCGATGACCAACCAGCTTCTGCGGGCGTTGTTCGAGCGCCCCGATGCGTGGTGCTGGGAAACCTGTTCGCCCGCGCAGGCTTACAGCTTGCCCGGCGCTGGTGTATGCTCGGCAGCGGCACTGGCATCGGCCTGAATGCATCGCGGCCCGGTCACGGGTTCGCGGGCATCGGGAAAAGGGGCGTCAAAACCCGCAAAGGCATTTTGCGCCCCGGATTTTTCTATGCTAGGACATGCCGAACGGCCTCCGAAACGGGGTAGTGATTGACGGGTCCGGGGCCTTTCTCCGGCAACGAAAGAGGGATGGGGCAGGGCATGGCGCGCGGCAAACTGGCGGCAGCGAAACTCGGGGCTCTTGGTCTTGTAATGGCGCTTTCCGCCTGCGGTACTGACCCGAACAAAGCACCGAACCTCGAAAACTTCACGGCCAAGCAAATCTACGAGCGTGGCGAATACGAGCTGGAGGTCGGCAATCCGCGCCGCCCCAATACCGCGCTGAAGTATTTCTCCGAGGTCGAGCGGCTTTACCCCTATTCGCAATGGGCCAAGCGCGCGTTGATCATGGAAGCCTATGCCCAGCATAAGGCGAAGAATTACGAAGAAGCCCGCGCTTCGGCGCAGCGATTCCTCGACACCTATCCGGGCGACGAAGATGCTGCCTATGCGCAATATCTTCTCGCGCTCAGCTATTACGATCAGATCGACGAGGTCGGCCGCGATCAGGGCCTGACCTTCCAGGCGCTGCAGGCGCTGCGCGACGTGATCGAGAAATACCCGGATTCGGAATACGCCCAGTCGGCGATCCTGAAATTCGACCTCGCCTTCGACCACCTCGCGGGCAAGGAAATGGAGATCGGGCGCTACTACCTCAAGCGCGGCAACTACACGGCGGCGATCAATCGCTTCCGCGTGGTGGTGGAGCAATTCCAGACGACGACCCACACGCCCGAGGCGCTGGAACGTCTGGTGGAGGCCTATCTGGCGCTCGGCATCAACGATCAGGCGCAGACCGCAGGCGCGATCCTCGGCCACAACTTCCAGTCCTCGCCCTTCTATCAGGACGCTTACAACCTGCTGCAAAAGCGTGGGTTGAAGCCCGAGGCGAAGGGCAACGGATGGTTGTCCAGCGTGTATCGTCAGGTGGTTCAGGGCAAGTGGCTCTGATCGGGGCCCTCATGGTCTGAAATGCTACATTCGCTGGATATCCGCGACATTCTGATTATCGAGAGGCTGGAGCTGGACTTCGGCCCCGGCCTCAATGTGCTGACCGGCGAGACCGGGGCGGGCAAGTCGATCCTGCTCGATTGTCTGGGCTTCGTGCTGGGCTGGCGCGGACGGGCCGAACTGGTGCGTCAGGGCGCCGATCAGGGCGAGGTGACGGCGGTGTTCGAGCTGCCCTCCGATCACCCCGCGCGCGAGGTACTGGCCGAAGCGGGCATCCCCGTCTCAGACGAATTGATCCTGCGCCGGGTGAATGCGCGCGACGGACGCAAGACTGCGTGGATCAACGACCGCCGGGCGTCGGGCGACGTGCTGCGGCAGGTCTCCGCCTCGCTGGTGGAGCTGCACGGCCAATCCGACGATGGCGGCCTGCTCAACGAACGCGGCCACCGGGCGCTGCTCGATGCCTTCGCGGGCCATTCCGATCTGCTGGAGGCCACCCGCGCGGCGTGGAAAGCGCGGGCGGCGGCTGCGCGCAAGCTGGAGGCGGCGCGGAGTTCTCTCGCTGCGGTGAAGGAGGAGGAAGAATTCCTGCGCTATGCGGTGAAGGAATTCGACACGCTCGATCCGAAACCCGGCGAGGAAGCCGAACTCGACAGCCAGCGCCGCCTGATGCAGGGCGCCGCGAAAATCCGCGAAGATGTGTCGCGTGCCTTTTCCGCCCTCGGCCCGGAAGGGGCGGAGGGGATGATGCGCGACGCCGATCGCTGGCTGCAGGGCGCTGCGGACCGGGCCGAGGGGCGGCTCGACGCGCCGCTGGCGGCTTTGGAACGCGCCTTCCTCGAACTGGGTGACGCGGCGCAAGGCGTGGAGACCGCGCTGGATGCGCTCGATTTCGATCCCCATGCCTTGGAGGCCTGCGAGGAACGTCTGTTCGCGATCCGTGGCCTTGCGCGCAAGCATGGTGTGCTCGCCGATGAACTGGCCGATTTCGCCGAAGGCCTGCGCGAGAAGCTGACCGCCCTGGACGCGGGCGAGGAAGGGATCGGCGCGCTCGAGGCTGATCTCGCGAAAGCAGGCGCAACCTATGACAAGGCCGCCGCTGCGCTGTCGAAGGCGCGTGCCGAGGCTGCAGGGCAGCTCGACGCCGCGATGGCGGGCGAATTGGCGCCGCTGAAGATGGATCGCGCCGTGTTCGAGACGCGGCTGTCGGAGGGCGAGCCCGGTGCCGAGGGCACCGATACCGTGCGCTTCACCGTCGCCACCAACCCCGGCGCGCCGGCTGGGCCGCTCAATAAGATCGCGTCGGGCGGCGAGCTGTCGCGCTTCCTGCTCGCGCTGAAAGTCGTGCTCGCGCGCGGTGCCGATACGCTGACCCTGATCTTCGACGAGATCGACCGCGGCGTGGGCGGAGCCACCGCCGATGCCGTGGGCCGCCGTCTGGCGAAACTGGCCGAGGGCGCACAGGTCCTCGTCGTCACCCATTCCCCGCAGGTCGCCGCCCGCGGCGCGACCCATTTCCGCGTCGCCAAATCGGTCAACAACGACATGACCACTTCCGAAGTCCGCGCGCTGGCCACAGCCGAGCGCACCGACGAAATCGCCCGCATGATCGCAGGCGCCGAAGTCACGGACGCGGCGAAAGCTGCCGCGCTGGACCTGCTGAGGGGTTAAGGGGAGGGGAGGCCTCCCTCCGGGGGGCTTACCCTGCCTCCACCACGAATTGCGCGGCGACGATTTCCCAGCCCGCTGGCGTCAGCCCGAGCGTTGCGGCCAGCGTGCAGCCGATCCGGCCCGCATCTGCGCCGTTTTCGGTGATGATCCCGGTCAGGACGAAGCGTTGGAGGACGACCGCGGCCTCGGCGCCGACGGCGCGCGATTTGGCCTTGCCGGTTACCAGTCGCGCGCGCGAGAAGGCGCCGGCGAGTTCACCTGCGAAGAGTTCCGCAATTTGGGTGCGGCCCGAGGCGATCCCGCCGGTGAGCGAGATGAAATCGGCGTCCTCCGCGAAGAAGCCCGCAAGCGCCTGCGCGTCGCGCGCGCCCCAGGCTTTCGCAAAGGCGCGCGGCAGCGCGTCCGGGGTCTCGAAGCTCATTCGTCCTGCTCCACCAGTTTGCCGGGATTGAGAATGTTCTGCGGGTCGAGCGCGCGCTTGATCTGGCCCATCACGTCCCAGCCCGCGCCATGCTCGCCGCGCATATAGCCCATCTTGCCCATGCCGATGCCGTGCTCGCCGGTGACGGTGCCCTGCATCTCCAGCGCACGTTCGGCCATCTTCGCGGCCACCTGCTTGGCGCGTTTGAACTCGTCCTTATCCTCGGGATCGAGCAGCAGGACCGAGTGGAAATTTCCGTCGCCGACATGGCCCACCACGGGGCCGATCAGCCCGGCCTCGAGAATGTCATGCTTGGTCGCGGCCACGGCCTCTGCCAGCCGCGAGATCGGGACGCAGATATCGGTCACCAGCCCCATGCAGCCGGGGCGATGCGCGATCGTGGCAGGGTAGGCGCCGTGGCGCATCTTCCACAGCTTGTTGCGGTCCTCGGTCGTCGTCGCCCATTGGAAATCGGCGCCGCCCATCTCGGCCACGACCTCGCCGAACCGCTCGGAGGCTTCGGCCACACCGCTTTCCGAGCCGTGAAACTCGATCATCAGATGCGGTTTCGCGGGGAAATTGGTGCCGTTGGCCTCGTTGAAGATCTGCGCGGTGAGGTCGTCGACGAATTCGATGCGGGCCATCGGGATGCCCATCTGGATCGTCATCTGCACCGTCTCGACCGCCGCTTCCAGTGTGTCGAAGGCACAGACCGCAGACGAGATCGCCTCGGGCTGGCCATGGAGGCGCAGCGTCAGCTCGGTGATGATCCCGAGCGTGCCTTCCGAGCCCACCATCAGCGCGGTCAGATCGTAGCCCGCCGAGGATTTCTTCGCGCGGCTGCCGGTGCGGATGATGCGACCGTCGGCCAGCACCACTTCCAGCGCCGCCACATTGTCGCGCATCGAGCCATAGCCCACCGTCGTCGTCCCGCTCGCCCGGGTCGCCGCCATACCGCCAAGAGAGGCATTTGCGCCCGGATCGACCGGGAAGAACAGCCCCGTCGCGCGCAGGTCTTCGTTGAGCGCCTCGCGGGTCACGCCGGGCTGGACGCGCACCTGCATGTCCTCGGCCAGAACGTCCACCACGCGGTCCATCTTCATCAGATCGAGGCTGATCCCGCCGCGCACCGGCACGGCATGGCCCTCCAGCGAGGTGCCCGTGCCATAGGGCGTGATCGGCACGTCATGGGCGGCGCAGATTTTCACAATCGCGCTGACCTCTTCGGCGCTGATCGGATAGGCCACCGCATCGGGCGGCGCGAAAGCGAACCATGTCTCGTTGCGGCCGTGCTGGTCGCGCGCGCCTTTCGAGGCGTCGAGCCGGTCGCCCAGCAAAGTTTCGAGTTCCGCCAGCGCCTCTACCAATGCCATGCCCGCCTCCGTCTTGTGGTGCCCAAGC